>NZ_JBCLUZ010000011.1:0-105881 GCF_039548395.1 Luteimonas changyuni | reverse complement strand
CCCGTGCACAGGGGGTGTGCGTACAGCCGGCCATGGATGGCCGGCGGCCGGCCTTGGGAGCAGGACGCGGACAGGCCGGGGGAGCACACCCCCTGTGCACGGGACGGGCAACGCGCGCCGCAACGGAGGCTTCCGTCGCGACAAGGACAGACCAGCGCTGTCGCCGATCGCGGCTATAGCCGCTCCCACAGGGTTGGGAGGTGTCGATCGCGGCTGTAGCGGCTCCCACAGGGTCGGGATGCGCCGATCGCGGCTATAGCCGCTCCCACGGGGTCGGGATGCGCCGCTCCCACAGGGTTGGGGCCAGGCGGGCAGGGACGTCGCGGTCAGTCGCCGCCTTCATCCTGGCCGCGCCAATAGTCGTTGGCTTCGGCGATCGTCCTGAACTCGATCGCGACAAGCTCTGCCGCACGCATGAGCATCATCGGATCCTCCTCGTATTTTTCGCGCACGCGCTGCTTGGCGTCGGCGTCCTTCTGGATGCTGCCGATGGTTTTCCTGACCAAGGTGATCGCCAGCTGCCGGCCCTGCAGCGGAGTGCTGGTGATCAGGCTGGGTAGGTAGTCGTTGCTGGCGGGCGCGGCCACCGCAGCATCCTGTGCGTGCACGGGCAGCGCAATCGCCGACAGCGCAAGGGCAAGGGCCAGGGTTTTCGTTTTCATGAGCGCTCCTGTTCGTGGTCGACCGGATGCGTGCAACCGGTGGATGCGGTCAGGCTGCGCCGCGTATGCGCGGGTGGCCATGATCCACATCAAGGGCACGCCACCTACAATGCCGTGATGAAGCAACGATCGCGAACGAAATTCCGCAGGCTCGACGGCATCCTGCTGCTCGACAAGCCCCGTGGACCGAGTTCCAACCAGGCGCTGCAGCGTGCGCGCCATCTGTTCCGGGCGGAAAAGGGTGGCCACACCGGCAGCCTGGATCCGCTGGCCACCGGCCTGCTGCCGCTGTGCTTCGGTGAGGCGACCAAGATCGCCGGCGGCCTGCTCGGCGCGCGCAAGGCCTACGACACCGTCGCCCGCCTGGGCCAGGTCACCGATACCGATGACGCCGAAGGCCAGCTGCTGCGCGAGCGGCCGGTGCCGCTGCTGGACATCGCCACGATCGATGCCGCCCTCGCACGGCTTACCGGCCCCATCATGCAGCGGCCGCCGATCTATTCCGCGCTCAAGCGCGGCGGCGAACCGCTGTATGCGAAGGCCCGTCGCGGAGAAGACGTCGAAGTCGAGCCGCGCGCGGTCGACGTGCACGAATTCAGCCTGCTGTCTGCCGCCGACCTGCTGGATGCCACCGACGGCGTGGCGCCGGGAAATATCCTGCGGCTGCGCGTGGAGTGCGGATCGGGAACCTATGTCCGCAGCCTCGTGCGCGATCTCGGCGAAGCCCTTGGCTGCGGCGCGCACGTCGCTGAATTGCGGAGGCTCTGGGTGGACCCGTTCAGGAACCCGAGGCTGTGGACGTTCGCCGAGCTCGAGGCGCTGGCTGAACGGGGCGAACGCAGCCTCGAGGCCTGCCTGCTGCCGGTCGAGGCGGGCATGGATGCCTGGCCCCGGGTCGAGGTGGATGCCGCTGGCGCCGCGCGCCTGGCGCATGGGCAGGGGGTGGACGGCGTATTCACCGGCGCAGGCGAAGTCGCCGTGTTCGGACCCGGTGCCCGGGTGCTGGGGCTGGGGACGAGCGATGGCGAGGGCGGCCTGAAGCCGCGACGCATGTTCACATGGGCCTGCGCGCAGCCCGCTCCTGCCGCGGCGCCGGGCAGGGACTGAGGCCGCGCCTTGTCCGCAGGGGCTCGCGCGCGGTACAATTCCGCGGCTTTTTCCAAGCACTTCCGGCGCCCGATGACGGGCGCCAGGCGTCCCACAGCAAGCGGCGGTTCTCGTGGTGTGCGTCCGTGCCGGTCGGCATGGGGGCGTTCCTGCGGTCCACGCATCACAGAAAGGCATAAACGATGTCCATCGACACCAGTTCCATCATTGAAGACAACAAGCGCGGCGAGAACGACACCGGTTCCACCGAAGTCCAGGTCGCCCTGCTGACCGCACGCATCGTGCACCTCACCGAGCACTTCAAGACCCACAAGCAGGACCACCACAGCCGCCGCGGCCTGCTGAAGATGGTCAACACGCGCCGCAGCCTGCTCGACTACCTGCACCGCAAGGACATCGCGCGCTACAAGGCGCTGATCGGGAAGCTTGGCCTGCGTCGCTGATACACACCCCGCCGCGGCGCAGAGATGCGCCGCGGTTCTTTTTCCGGCGCGCCGCGGGCGCGCCACCCGGCAAGGGGCAAGGGTCCCGGCCGGTTCATCGCAAGAGACACCGAGGAATCACCAACGTGGCGAAAGTTACCAAGAGCTTCGAGTACGGCAGTCGCACGGTCACCATCGAGACCGGTGAGATCGCACGCCAGGCCGGCGGCGCGGTCATGATCTCGTGCGAGGGCACCATGCTGCTGGTCAGCGCGGTCGCCAACAAGACCGCACGCGAGGGGCAGGACTTCTTCCCGCTCACCGTCGACTACCAGGAGAAGTTCTACGCCGGTGGCCGCATTCCGGGCGGCTTCTTCAAGCGCGAGGGCCGCGCGACCGAAAAGGAGACGCTGACTTCGCGCCTGATCGATCGCCCGATCCGCCCGCTGTTCCCCGATGGCTTCCGCAACGAAGTGCAGATCATCGCCACGGTGATGTCGATGAACCCCGAGGTCGACGGCGACATCCTCGCCCTGATCGGCGCCTCGGCCGCGCTCTCGCTCTCGGGCGCGCCCTTCGACGGCCCGATCGGCGCCGCCAAGGTCGGCTACAAGGACGGCCAGTACCTGCTCAACCCGACCGTGTCGGAGCTGAAGGAGTCCGAGCTTGAACTCGTCGTCGCCGGTACCGCGAACGCAGTGCTGATGGTCGAGTCCGAGGCCAACGAGCTGTCCGAGGACGTGATGCTCGGCGCGGTGATGTTCGGCCACCAGCAGATGCAGGTCGCGATCGCCACCATCAACGAGCTTGTCGCCGAAGCCGGCAGGCCGAAGTGGACCTGGAGCGCGCCCGCTGCCGACGAAGGCATCGTCAGCGCGATCCGCACCGCGGTCGGCGAGAAGCTCGCCGAGGCCTTCCAGGTGCGCGACAAGCTCGAGCGCAAGGACACGATCTCCAACCTCAAGAAGTCGATCCTCGCCGCCATCGCCCCCGAAGCGGAGTCGAAGGCCTGGGCGACCGGTGACCTGTCGAAGGAGTTCAGCGAGCAGGAATACCAGACGATGCGCAACTCGGTCCTCACGACCAAGGTCCGCATCGACGGCCGCGCGCCCGACACCGTGCGCCCGATCGCCTCGAAGGTCGGCGTGCTGCCGCGCGTCCACGGCTCCTCGCTGTTCACCCGCGGCGAGACCCAGGCGATCGTCGCCGTCACGCTGGGCACCGCCCGCGACGGCCAGATCATCGACGCGGTCTCCGGCGAGTACAAGGAGCACTTCCTGTTCCATTACAACTTCCCCCCGTACTCGGTGGGCGAAGCCGGCCGCATGATGGGCCCGAAGCGTCGCGAGATCGGCCATGGCCGCCTTGCCAAGCGCGGCGTGCTCGCCGTGATGCCGACGATGGAAGCGTTCCCGTACACGATCCGCGTCGTGTCCGAGATCACCGAATCCAACGGCTCGTCGTCGATGGCGTCGGTCTGCGGCTCCTCGCTGGCGCTGATGGACGCGGGCGTGCCGATCAAGGCGCCGGTCGCGGGCATCGCCATGGGCCTGGTGAAGGAAGGCGACGACTACGTCGTGCTGTCCGACATCCTCGGTGACGAAGACCACCTGGGCGACATGGACTTCAAGGTCGCCGGTACCGAGAAGGGTATTTCGGCGCTGCAGATGGACATCAAGATCCAGGGCATCACCGAAGAGATCATGAAGGTCGCGCTGGCGCAGGCGAAGCAGGGCCGCCTGCACATCCTCAAGGAAATGGAGGCCGCGCTGACCTCGCCGCGTTCGGAGCTCTCCGAGTTCGCGCCGCGCCTGATCACCATCAAGATCCACCCCGACAAGATCCGCGAAGTGATCGGCAAGGGCGGTTCGGTCATCCAGGCGATCACCAAGGAAACCGGCACCCAGATCGACATCCAGGACGACGGCACGATCACGATCGCATCGGTCGACGCCGCCGCCGGTCGCGCCGCCAAGGAGCGCATCGAGCAGATCACCTCCGACGTCGAGCCGGGCCGGATCTACGAGGGCAAGGTCGTCAAGCTGATGGACTTCGGTGCCTTCGTCACCATCTCCCCCGGCAAGGACGGCCTGGTGCACGTGTCGCAGATTTCCAACGATCGCGTCGAGAAGGTCAGCGACGTGCTCAAGGAAGGCGACGTGGTCAAGGTCAAGGTGCTTGAAGTCGACAAGCAGGGCCGCATCCGCCTGTCGATGAAGGCGGTCGAGGAAGGCGAGGGCACCCCGGCCGATTAAGGGCTGGCAGGTCCCGGCGCGCCTTCGGGCGCGCTACGGCTTTACCGGGAAAGCGGGCTTCGGCCCGCTTTTCTGCGTTCGGAAGCTGCTCCGTCGCGGTGTGCGCTGCCCGTCCCCGGACGTTTCCCGGCGTCGCGACTGGGTAGCCCGGCTTCAGCGCGGCTCGATGCGGGATCCGGTCACGCGCGCCGCGAAGACAAGAGTACGCAGGCTCAGACCAGCCCGGTCGCGTAGAACACGCCGATGATCACGAACACCGCCAGGGTCTTGATGATCGTGATCGCGAAGATATCCTTGTAGGCCTGGCGGTGGGTCAGGCCGGTGACCGCAAGTAGGGTGATCACTGCGCCGTTGTGGGGCAGGGTGTCCATGCCGCCGGACGCCATCGATGCCACCCGGTGCAGCACTTCCATCGGAATCCCGGCGGCTTCGGCGTTGGCGATGAAGCTGTCGGCCATCGCCGCCAGAGCGATCGACATGCCGCCGGAGGCCGAGCCGGTGATGCCGGCCAGGGCGGTGACCGTGACCGCCTCGTTGATCAATGGATCCGGGATGGCGCCAAGCGCGTCGGCGACGAGCAGGAAGCCGGGCAGCGCGGCGATCACGGCGCCAAAGCCGTATTCGGACGCGGTGTTCATCGATGCCAGCAGCGCGCCGCCGATCGCCGATTTCGTGCCCTCGGCGAAGTGCTTGAACACCGTCTTCCAGGCAAACACCATCACCGTCACGATGCCGATCAGCAGCGCGCCCATGACCGCCCAGATCGCCGCGATCTTCGCCACCTCCTGCACTACCGGCGCCGGGTTGCCGACCACCGCGGGAATGAAGCTGTGGCTGTCGCCGTACCAGCCCGGGATCAGCCGGGTCAGCGCCAGGTTCGCAACGCCCACCATCACCAGCGGCAGCAGCGCGATCAGCGGGTGCGCCAGCCGTTCGCCGACGAAGGGTGCGGGCTCGTTGAGCAGGGTGGCCGGATCGCCATAGCCCTCGCCGGCGCGCTGCGCCACGCGCCGGCGCCAGTCGAGATAGGACAGGCCGACGATGATGATGAAGACGCCGCCGATGGTGCCCAGGATCGGCGCCGCCCAGGTGTTGGTGCCGAAGAACGCCGTCGGGATGATGTTCTGGATCTGCGGCGTGCCCGGCAATGCATCCATGGTGAAGGTGAAGGCGCCCAGCGCGATGGTGCCGGGGATCAGGCGCTTGGGGATGTCGCTCTGGCGGAACAGTTCGGCGGCGAACGGATACACCGCGAACACCACCACGAACAGCGAGACGCCGCCATAGGTCAGCAGCGCGCAGACGATCACGATCGACAGCATCGCCCGCTGCGCGCCGACCACCTTGATGGTGGCGGCGACGATCGACTTGGAAAAGCCCGAGATCTCGATCAGCTTGCCGAACACCGCGCCCAGCAGGAACACCGGGAAATACAGCTTCAGGAAGCCGACCATCTTGTCCATGAACAGGCCGGTGAACATCGGTGCCACCAGCGAGGGATCGGTCAGCAGCACCGCGCCCAGGGCCGCGATCGGCGCGAACAGGATCACGCTGTGGCCGCGGTAGGCGACGTACATCAGGAAGACCAGCGCAGCGAGCACGATCAGGAACGACATCGGCAACCCTTCGATCGTGCGGCGCACGACTCCACGGGCGACAGTGTTCCCGCCAGCCGCCGTCTCGGCCCATTGTCCGAAGGTACGATGCCGCCGCGGGCGCCGCCTCCCTAGTCTTGGCACCACGCGGCAATCGGCCGCGCGCTACCAGCATTTCCCGGGGACCCCATGAAGCCTGCCAACATCCGCGCCACCTCACTCAGCCTGGCGATCGTCGTGGCCCTGGCCGCGCCCACCCTGCATGCGCAGGACGCCGGTCCGGCCCAGGCCCAGCCCGCGAGCAGCGCAACCGACCTCGACACCATCACCGTCACCGCCCGCCGCCGCGTCGAGTCCATCCAGGACGTGCCGGTCGCGGTCAGCGCGTTCGGCGAGGAGCAGCTCAAGGACCTCCAGGCCAGCGACATCAGCGGCCTGCAGGGCGCGGTGCCCAACCTCAATATCGTCCAGGGCCGCGGCTCGTCGAACACGGTGAACGTGTTCATCCGCGGCATCGGCCAGCCGGATTCGCTGCAGACCTTCGATCCCGGGGTCGGCATGTACGTCGACGATGTCTATTACTCGCGCATCAACGGCGCGCTGTTCTCGCTGTTCGACGTGCAGCAGATCGAAGTGCTGCGCGGCCCGCAGGGCACGCTGTACGGCAAGAACTCCACCGGCGGCGCGATCAAGATCAACACCAAGAATCCGTTCGACAGCGAAGGCGCAGCGGTCGAGTTCGGCGTCGGCAGCTTCGGTCGCACCGATTTCCGCGCCTACCTCGGCGAGCAGCTCTCCGATACCGCCGCCTTCAGCATCGCCGGCGCCTGGCTGAAGAACGACGGCTATGTGGAAGACCCGGTGACCAGGGAGGACTACAACGGTGAGGACACGATCGCTCTGCGCGGCAAGCTAGCACTGCGTCCGAGCGACAGCTTCAGCGCGACGTTCTCCGCCGACTACACCCGCCAGGACAACGCGCTGACCCTCGGCCAGCCGACCGCGCCGCTGATCCGCACGGACCTGGCCTTCGGCCCGGTGGTCCTGCACCAGCCGGGCACCGACGACTACGACTTCAAGAGCCGTACCTCGTTCCGCCCGGACCAGGGGCAGGAGATGACCCACAAGGGCGTCAGCGCCAACCTGCAGTGGGACCTTGGCCAGCAATGGACGGTCAAGAGCATCACCGCCTGGCGCAAGCTCGATACCAGCTCGTACATCGACATCGACGCCTCCGAATGGGAGCTCGGCGACGTCCTGGTCGAGGTGGACCAAGAGCAGGTCAGCCAGGAACTCCAGCTGCAGTACGACAATGGCAGCAACGTGCAGGCGATCTTCGGCGCGTACTACATGAACGAGACGCTGCCTTCCTACCAGGAAGCGTATGCCAGCGATTTCTTCGGCTTTGCAGGAGCGCCGATCGACTTCCTGCGCACGATCGACGATGACCTGGAAACCACCAGCGTCGCCGCCTTCGCCCACGTCAACTGGGAGTTCGCCCCGACCTGGACGCTGGCCGCCGGCCTGCGTTATTCGCGCGACGAAAAGGACTACTGGCGTACCACCAGCACCTTCTGGGGGCCGCTGTTTGCCGCGATCAACGAGACAGTGGCTTTCAGTGGCAAGCAGAGCTGGGATGCGTGGACGCCGTCGCTGAGCCTGCAGAAGGCTTTCAGTGACCAGGTGATGGGTTACGTATCGGCGAACCGCGGCTTCAAGTCGGGCGGCTTCAACGGCCGGGCCAACGCCGTGCTGGAGACCACGTCCGCGGCGTTCGATCCCGAGTTCGTGTGGACCTACGAGGCCGGCGTGAAGATGCGTTCGGCGGATGGCCGCCTGACCGCCAACGTCGCTGCGTTCCACAGCAGCTACAAGGACTTCCAGGCCCGCGTGTCGGAGGTCTTGAATCCGGACTCGCCGGTGCCGACGTTCTCGTTCCCGGTGCTCAACGCCGCCGAGATGGAAATCAACGGATTCGAGTTCGAGGGCGTTGCGCGACTGGGTGATGCAACCACGCTCAGTGGCCAAGTGAGCTGGATGGACGCCAGCTACAAGGATTTCGCGGACCTGCGCACCACCGACCCGGGCAACCCGGAATACAACCCGACGCTGCACGACCACGTTCCGTTCTCGCCGGACTGGACTGCCCGCCTCGCGTTGCAGCACACCTTCGCCCTGGGCGGCAGTGGCGCCCTGACCGTGGGCGGTGACGTTTCGTATCGTGGCGACACCTGGCTGTCGGTCGACAATCGCCCGGGTCTGATGCAGGACGCCTACACCACGGCCGGTCTGTTCACGGCGTGGGATTCGCCCCAGTACGCGTGGCAGATCCGGGCCGGCGTGCGCAACCTGACGGACGAGCTGTACAAGACGGAGGGCCAGGAGTTCTCTTCGGTGGCCAATATCCAGACTGCGTACTATGCACCGCCGCGCAACTGGTACCTGTCGGTCCGCCGCAACTTCGATTTCTAGTCGTCTGCGCATGATGTCCCTGCGGGCCGCGGTTCCAGCCGCGGCCCGCTGCGTTTATGCTCCGTGCCGGTAGTACAGGGGTGGCAGGGGCCGGAATGACGCGAACAGTTGCAAGGCCATGCTGAGCGTCGGCGTGGTGGTCGCGGCCGCGGTGCTGTGGCTTGCGCTGCTGTTCGGCGTCGCGGTCTATGCCGAGCGCCATCCAGGCACGCTGGCGCGGCACTGGCGCCATGTCTATGCGCTCTCGCTGGCGGTGCACTGCACCTCCTGGACCTTCTACGGCACGGTCACCCAGGCCGCGCGCTATGGCTGGCCGCTGCCGCCGACCTTCCTCGGCGCGATCGTGTTCTACATCGTGGCCTTCGCCTTCATGCTGCGCCTGGTCCGGCTGGCGCGTGAGAGCAATGCGACGTCGATCGCCGACCTCATCGCCACACGCCTGGGCAAGGATCCGTGGCTTGCCGCCGTGGTCACCCTGGTCGCGCTGCTGGGCATGGTTCCCTACATCGCGCTGCAACTGAAGGCGGTGACGATGAGCTTCGCCACGCTGACCACGGGTGGTGGCGGCGGTGGCGCGATCGCACCCTGGCGCGACGGCGCGCTGTACGTGGCGCTGGCGATGGCGGTGTTCGCGATGGCCTTCGGCACCCGGCGCGCAAGCGCGGCCGAGCACAACCGCGGCCTCGTGCTGGCGATGGCCTTCGAATCGCTGTTCAAGCTGGTGGCGATGCTGGCGCTGGGTGCGCTGGTCTGGTTCGGCCTGGGCGAGATCGAAGTCGCGCAGGTACCTTCGCCGCCGGCCCCGGTGGGGGGCTTCATCCCGCTGGTGCTGCTTGGCGCGCTGGCGATGTTCATCCTCCCGCATCAGTTCCACGTCGGCGTGGTGGAGTGCCGCGACGAGCGCCACGTACTCACCGCGCGCTGGCAGTTTCCGCTCTACCTGGTGTTGATCGCACTGCCGACCCTGCCGCTGGCGCGGGCGGGCACGGCACTGCTTGGCGACAGCGTGCCGCCGGACATGTACGCGCTGGCGCTGCCAGCCGCGCTGGGCCACCACGGGTTGGCGCTGTTCGCCTTCCTGGGCGGACTGAGCGCGGCCACCGGCATGGTGGTGGTGAGCACGCTGGCGCTGAGCCTGATGATCGGCAACCACTGGTTCACGCCGGGCCTTCTGCGCGGCGCATGGTCGGCCGGTCGCGGCGGCGACGATCGCCGCGGCGCGGTGCTCGCCCTGCGACGCGCCGGCATCCTGGGGGTGATGCTGCTGGCCTGGGCCTACAGCCGCGTGATCGCCGGCAGCCAGTCGCTGGCGGACGTCGGTGCGGTCTCGTTCTCGGCGCTGGCCACGCTTGCGCCGGCGCTGTTCTGCGCCGTGTGGCGCACGCGCACGCCGGCCGTCGCGGCGACATGGGGCGTGCTCGCGGGCTTTCTCGCCTGGGCCTGGGTGACGCTGTCGCCGATGCAGGTGGAACTGTCCGGGAGCAGCGGTGACTGGCTGGCGGCGGGTCCCCTTGGAATTGCCTGGCTGGCACCGGACACGCTGTTCGGGCTGACCGGGTGGAGCCGGCTGGGGCGGGCGGTAGGCGCCAGCCTGTTCGTGGGTGCGGCGACCATGCTGGTGCTGTCGGCCTGGCTGTCGTCGCCGGATCGCGACATTGCGCGCGGCTCCGACCTGCGCACCCTGCGCCAGGCTGGGCGGCGCTTCCTGCCGGTGCGGGCGGTGGACGAGTTGCTGCGCGGTGCGCCACAGAGCGGCCCGGTGCCGGTGCTGATCGAGGCGCGCTTCGAGCGCGAGCTCGCCGCAGTGCTGGGCAGTGCCTCGGCGCGGCTGCTGCTCGACGCTGCGCGCCGCGAGGCCGGCCCCGACCTCGACACCGTGGCCGAGATCGTCGGCGAAGCCTCGCAGGACCTGCGCTTCAACCAGCGCGTGCTGCAGGCGGCGCTGGAGAACATGAGCCAGGGCATCAGCGTGGTCGATCGCGAACTGCGGCTGGTGGCATGGAACCGGCCGTATGCGGAGCTGTTCGGCTATCCGCCGGGGCTGCTGCGCATCGGGGTGCCGGTGGCGGAGCTGGTCGCGCACAACCTGGGCCGAGGACTTGTCGGCGATCTCGGTGCGCGTGTCGAGGGCGAGTCCGCAAAGCGCCTGAGGCACATGCAGGCCGGCACGCCCTATGTCAGCGAACGCGTGTTCCCGCAGGGTGGCATGGTCGAGATCCGCGGCAACCCGATGCCCGGTGGCGGCTTCGTCGCCACCTTCACCGACGTCACCGCCTTCCGTCGCACCGAGGCCGAGCTCAAGCGCAGCAACGAGACCCTGGAGCAGCGCGTCGAGGAGCGCACCGCCAGCCTGGACCAGGCGCGGCGCGAAGCCGAGCGCGCCAACGACGCCAAGAGCCGCTTCCTGACCGCGGTCGGGCATGACCTGCTTCAGCCGCTGCACGCCGCGCACCTGTTCACCGATGCGCTGGCCGAACAGGTGCAGGGCCGGCAGAAGGAGTCGCTCGGGCAGATCCGCGGCGCCCTGGATTCCACCACCGACCTGCTCACCGGCCTGTTCGACATGGCACGCCTCGAGGCTGGAGGACTGGTGCCACAGCCCCGCGCCTTCCCCTTGGCCGAAGTGCTGGAACCATTGGCTTCGGAGTTCCGCGCGCTGGCCGGGGATCGCGGCCTGCGCTTCGACCACGTTGCCAGCAGCGCCTGGACGCAGAGCGACCCGCAGCTTCTGCGCCGCGTGCTGCAGAACTTCCTCGCCAATGCCGTGCGCTACACCGGCCGCGGCCGCGTGCTGCTGGGGGTGCGGCGGGCAGGCGGCCAGCTGCGCATCGAAGTCCACGACACCGGCCCGGGCATCGACGTGGCGCAGCAGGGGTTGATCTTCGAGGAGTTCCGCCGTGGCGAAGGCGTGGGCGGGCAGGGGCTCGGCCTTGGCCTGGCGATCGCCGAACGCATCGCGCGGCTGCTCGGTTCACGAGTCGAATTGCGCAGCCGTCCAGGCGTGGGGACCGTGTTCGCGATCGCGCTGGCGTCGGTGGCCGCGCCAGCGGAAGCTCCTGCCGTGCAGGCTGCGCGTGCCGGCCTGGCCGGCGCCCGCGTGCTGTTGCTCGACAACGATCCGATGGCGCTGGAGTCTCTGGCCGCCCTGCTGCGCGGCTGGGGTTGCAGTGTCGACGTCGCTGCCGACGCGCGGGCCGCGCTCGCCGCGCAGGCCGCGCATCCAGCCGACCTGTGGCTGCTCGACTACCACCTCGATGACGGCCAGACCGGCATCGGCGCCTGGCGGCAGCTGTCGGCGCGCCACGGTGCGGTGCCCACCCTGGTGCTCAGCGCCGACGCCACCGATGCGGTGCGCCGGGACGTCGCCGAACACGCACTCGGCCTGCTGCAGAAACCGGTGCGGCCGCTGGCGCTGAAATCGATGCTCGGCCGCATGCGCGTCAGGCCCGGGTCCGCGGGCTGAGCGCCTACAATCACGGGCTGCCCGCACCCTCCGATCCGATGCCCTATACCCCGATCCTGGCCACGCTTGGCTACGTGCTTTCACCCGACCACCGCCGCGTGCTGATGGTCCATCGCAATGCCCGTCCCGGCGACCAGCACCTGGGCAAGTACAACGGGCTGGGCGGCAAGCTTGAAGCCGACGAGGACGCGCTGGCCGGGATGCGCCGCGAGATCCGCGAGGAGGCCGCGATCGAATGCACGGAGCTGCAGCTGCGCGGCACCATCAGCTGGCCGGGCTTCGGCAAGCACGGCGAGGACTGGTTCGCCTTTGTCTTCCTGGTCAAGGAGTTCACCGGCACGCCGCCGGCGTCGAACCCGGAAGGCACGCTGGAATGGATCGACATCGACCGTGTGCTCGAGCTGCCGCTGTGGGAGGGCGATCGCCACTTCGTGCCGCTGGTGTTCGACGACGACCCGCGCGCCTTCCACGGCGTGATGCCGTATCGCGACGGGCGCATGCAGTCCTGGAAGTACTCGCGGGCCTGACGCCGGCAGACGGGTCGGGCGGTCGGGCGGCTGTTCGGGCCCGGCCTGCGCGGTGCTCAGGCTTCCGGGGCCACCTGGCGCGCGGGGTCGGACAGCTCCAGCTCGCGCAGGATCACGCCGGCCTGGGTGCGGTTGCGCACGCCAAGCTTCTCGAAGATCGCCGACAGGTGGGCCTTCACCGTGCGCTCCTGCACGTCCAGCCGATCCGCGACCTGCTTGTTGAGCAGCCCCTCGGCGACCAGCGCCAGCACCCGGAACTGCTGCGGCGTCAGGCTGGCCAGGCGTGCTGCAAGGTCGGTGTCGCCCGGCGCCGACTGCGCACGCGCCACGGCGCCGCGCAGCGCCGGCGGCAGCCATTCCTCGCAGGCCAGCACGCTGCGGATCGCATCGCGCATTTCGTCCAGGCCGGCGCTCTTGGGGATGTAGCCGGCGGCGCCATGGTCGAGCGCGCGGCGCACCACCCGCGGGTCCTCGTTGGCCGACACCAGCACCACCGCGACCGCCGGGAACTGCGCGCGGATCGCGGCCAGGCCGGCAAGCCCGTGGTTGCCGGGCATGTGCAGGTCCAGCAGCACCAGGTCGATGTCGGACCGCGACTCCAGCGCCGCCAGGGTGGCGTCAAGCGTGCCGGCCTCGATGGTTTCGGTGCCGGCCTCGGCCTCGACCGCCGCGCCGCGCATGGCGGCGCGGAACAGCGGGTGGTCGTCGGCGATCAGCAGGGTGGCCATGGGCGCGCGTGCCTGGATGCCCGCCTACTGCGCCGTCCAGCCACCGTCGACCGGGAACGAGGCGCCGGTGACGTTGTGCGCTTCGCGCCGGCACAGCCAGGTGGCGAGCGCGCCGATTTCGGCGGGCAGGGTCATGCGCAGGCTGGGCTGCTTCTCGGCCAGCATGGCGCGCACGCCGTCGTCGCGGCTGCCGCCGTTGCGGCGGGCCTGAATCTGCGGCTCGATCAGCGGCGTCTCCACCCAGCCCGGGCAGATGCAGTTGACGGTCACGCCGCCGCCGTCACGGCTGCCCGCGGCCGCGTACTCCAGCGCGGCGACCTTGGACAGCCCGACGATGCCGTGCTTGCTGGCGACATACGGCGCCTTGTCCTTCGAGGCCACCAGGCCGTGCACCGAGGCGATGTTGACCACCCGGCCGAAGCCTCGCTCCGCCATCCCCGGCATTGCCAGGCGCATGGTGTGGAAAGCGGCGCTGAGGTTGATGGCGATGACCGCGTCCCACTTGCCGACCGGCATGTCGGCCAGCGGCACCGCATGCTGGATGCCGGCGTTGTTGACCAGCACGTCGATGGGCGACCAGGCGTCGATGTCGGCCATCATCTTGGCGATGGCTTCGGGATCCAGGAGATTGGCGTCGAAGTGGCGGACGTCGCCGCCGCCGGCGGTGCGCACGGCGTCGAGCGCGGCATCCACCTGGGCCTTGTCGCCGAGGCCGTTGATGGCCACGCGCGCCCCGGATTCAGCCAGCGAGCAGGCGATGCCCAGGCCGATGCCCGAGGTGCTGCCGGTCACCAGCGCGGTGCGCCCGGAAAGAAAGGTGTCGGTCATGTCGGGCTGGCCTGCGGGGGGGATGTCCACGGTAGCAAATCCATATGCCGCTCCACTGCGTACGAAAGTACGATGCCGGCCTCACCGGCCGCTGCTACGGTGCCTGCATTCCCTGCTGAAAAAGGTGGCGCGCGTGCGCAAGACTACGGACCCGACCCCGACCGCATCCGGGACGCGCCTGTTGGCGCTGGCTGCGCTGGCCACCGCCGCGATCACCGCCGGCTGCGCTGCCACTGGCACGCGTGACATGGTGATGGCCGGCGACGCCACCGGGGAGACCCTGATGTTCGAACACCAGCGCAGCAGCACCCATCGCGACGGCGACGACCTGCTCACCGCCGGGCTGGGCATCGACGGCCTGCGCCAGATGGTGCCGCCGGCATTTGCCGATGCCGAAGCGCCGACCGCCGCCGAACTCCGTCGCCGCGCGCTGTGGAGCAACTGGCGCGGCATCGCCGACCTTGGCCCGGCCGGTGGTTACGGCGAGCTCTACGGCAGCGTCGCGGCGGTGCCCGGTCGCGAATTTTCCTCCTACGCCACCGTCCAGGGCGCAGCGCACCCGCACCGCGTGCTGGTGCAGGTGCCCGATGCCTTCGACGCCGCGAAGCGCTGCGTGGTCGTGACCGCCTCCTCGGGCTCGCGCGGCATCTACGGCTCGATCGCCGTCGCCGGCGCCTGGGGCCTGCCGCGCGGCTGCGCGGTGGCCTATACCGACAAGGGCGCAGGCAGCGACTACTTCGACCTCGACGCCGGCATCGGCTTCGGCGCCGATGGTCGCGCGGTGGCCAAGGGCGCGTCCGACGACCTCGCCTTCGTGCCCACCGCCGCGGACGCCGCCACCGGCGTCGCCTTCAAGCACGCGCATTCGCAGGACAACCCGGAGGCCGACTGGGGCCGGCACGTGAAGCAGGCCGCCGAGTTCGCGCTGCAGTCCCTGGACGAGGCCCTGCCGGCGCAGGCGCCCTTCACCTTCGACAACACGCGGGTGATCGCGGTCGGCATCTCGAATGGCGGCGGCGCGGTACTGCGCGCGGCCGGGATCGAGGGCGACTGGCTCGACGCCGTGGTGGCGGGCGAGCCCAACGTCCACGTCGATGCGCCCGGCGCGCGCACGCTGTACGACTACACCACCGAGGCCGCGCTGCTGATGCCCTGCGCGCTGCTGGATATGGAAAACCTGCCGCAGCCGCCGCTGCTCGACCAGGTCCGGCCGCTGTACGCGGCGCGCTGTGCGTCGCTGGCGGCCGAGGGCCTGCTGCCAGGCACCGATACCGCGACCCAGGCGCGCGCGGCGCACGAGGCACTGCGCGGCGCCGGCTGGAGCGATGAGGCGCTGCGCGCCGGCGCGCTCTCCGCCGGCTTCGACCTGTGGCGCGCGGTGGCTGCGACCTACGCCAGCGCCTACGGCCGCTATGGCGTGGGCGAGGGTCCCTGTGGCTTCTCGTTCGCGGCCCAGGGCGCCGACTTCATGCCGCGCGCGGCCACGGCCGCCGAGCGCGCCGCCTGGTGGCCCGAAGCCAGCGGCATTCCCCCTGGCTCGGGCGTCGGCATCATCGACGCCGGCATGGCGCCGCCCGACCTCACGCTCAAGGGCCTGCAGTGCCTGCGCGCGCTGTGGACGGGCGAGGGCGCCGACGCCGACCGCGTGCGCGCCGGCATCGCGGCGACCCGCGCCGCATCGCCGCGGGCCGGGCTGCCGGTAATCGTGGTGCACGGCCTCGACGACGGCCTGATCCCGGTCGCGTTCAGCAGCGCGCCCTACGTCGCCCACGCCCGCGCCGCCGGCCGCGACGTGCGCTACTGGCAGGTGCGCAACGTGCAGCACTTCGACGGCTTCCTGCCGCTGCCCGACTACGGCGCCCGCTACCTGCCGCTGCTGCCCTATGTGTACGAAGCGCTGGACAGCATCGACGCCCACCTCGACGGCGCGCCGCTGCCGGTGGACGCGGTGATTGACACGACGCCGCGCGGCGCCGGGATGCTGGAGGCTTCGCACCTGGCAATTCCGCGCTGAGATTGATCGGAGATGCCGTTCGCAGCTATGGCTGCTCCTGTACAGCGGCCTGTGCCGTTGCGGGAGCGGCTATGGCCGCGACTCGGGGCTTCCGGTTGCGACTACTCCACGGCAACGGCGGATTTGGCATGCTGGCAGTCCTTTCCCCCGCGACGGAGCGGCGATGACCCGCCAGCGCCATTTCTCGATGATCCGCGACTTCCACCTCGCCGACTGGTTCACCCTCGCCAACGCCGTCTGCGGCACCGGCGCGATCTTCGCGGCCATGCGCTACCTGCAGGAGGGTGCCGGCACGAACGGCATCCGCGACCTGATGCTGGGCATGGCGCTGATCCCGCTGGCCTTCGTGTTCGACGCGCTGGACGGCCGCGTCGCCCGTTGGCGCAAGGTCGCATCGACGCTCGGTCGTGAACTGGATTCGCTGTCCGACGTGATCTCCTTCGGTGTCGCCCCGGCGGCGCTGGGCTATGCCTGCGGGCTGCAGGGCGGCTGGGACTGGGTGGTCCTGAGCTACTTCGTAGGCTGCGGCGTCAGCCGGCTGGCGCGCTACAACGTTACCGCCGAGACCCTGGCCGACGGTGGCGACAAGGTGAAGTACTTCGAAGGCACGCCGATCCCGAGCAGCGTCGGCATCGTCCTGCTGCTGGCCGTGGCCGCCTGGCAGGGCGCGCTGGGCGGTGATGTGTGGTTCGGGCAGTGGCAACTCGGGCCGTGGCAGCTGCACCCGCTGGTGCTGGTGTATGCGCTGTCGGGTTCGCTGATGATCAGCAAGACCATCCGCATCCCCAAGCCTTGAGCCACGCAGGCACCGCCACCGGCGGTTGCTATGATCGGAGCGAACAGACGGAGGCGCGTGATGTCGGGGAATCCACGGGACGATTTCGAATCGCTGGCACGGCGCTACTGGGCCGCATTGGGCGACGCGCTGCGCAACACGGTGCCGGGCGTTGATGGGGCACCGGGCATGGGAGGATTCCCGGGCCCGGGTGGCACGCCGGGCGCAGGTGGCATCCCGGGCATGCAGGGAGCTCCAGGCATGGCCGGGATGTTCGGACTGGGCGCAGTCCCGGGGCTGGGCGGCATGCCGGGTATGGGCGGGATGCCCGGCATGGGCGGTCCGCAGGCCTCGATCCCCGGCGCGGAAGCGTTGCAGCAATCGCTGGACTGGTGGACGCGGCTGGCACAGGGCGATCGCACCGGAACCAACGACGCCCTGGCGCACTTCAACAGCCAGGCGCGGCAGTGGTATGCCCGGATGCAGGAAGTCGCGGCGCGCTTTTCCGGCCAGGAGTCCAGCGCGGCCGACGTGGCCCGTGCCTGGAAGGACGCGCTCGGCGCTGCCGGCGAAAATCCGTTCCCGGAGATGCTGCGCACGCTGCGCGGCAACGGCCTCGAGGGCCTGGAGCAGTGGATGGAGGGCGCATCGCCGTGGCTGGATTCCATCCGCGACGAAGGCCTCTCGTGGCTGCGGCTGCCGGCCTTCGGCGCCGACCGGGAAAAGCAGGAGCGCGCACAGGCGCTCGCGGCCCACATGGCCGAGTACCAGCAGGCGTCCGGCGCGTACAGCGCATTGATGCTCAAGGCCCAGCAGGACGCGTTCGCCATCTTCGAAACGAAGCTGATCGAACGCGAAGAGCCCGGCCGCCAGCTGCAGTCCGCGCGCGCGCTGTTCGACCTGTGGATCGACGCTGCCGAGGAGGCGTATGCAGTGATCGCGCTGTCGCCGGAATTCCGCGAAGTCTACGGGCGCCTGGTCAATGCCCAGATGCGCGTGCGCGCCGGCATGCAGCGCCTGGTCGAGGACGCCTGCGCGCAATGGGGCATGCCCACGCGCAGCGAGCTGGATGGTGCGCACCGCAAGCTTGCACAGCTCGAGCGCGAGGTGAGGAAGCTGCGTGATGCGGTGGCACAGGGGCAGGGTGGCAGTGGCGGAACCGCCGCTGGACGCATACCTGCCGGCGCACCGGCATCACCGCCGGTGCGCGACCCAGCGGTGAAACGCACGGCGACTGCCGCCGCCAAGGGCGCGAAAAAGACGTCGCGCTCATCCGCAGGGAGCTTCGGCGGCGCGATAGCCGGTGCGATGCCGCGCGCGCCGGAGCCGATTGGATCGAAGCCGGAAGCAAGGCCGACGTCGAAGGTCCCGAAGAAGGCAACGAAGAAGGCAACGAAGAAGGCCACGAAGAAGGCAGCGAAGAAGGCAGCGAAGAAGGCGGGCAGGAAATTGACCAAAAAGGCGAGCAAGGCGGTGGCGAGGAAGTCCTCCGGCAAGGTCGCCCGGAAAACAGTGACCGGCACTGCGAAGAAGGGGAAGCGCTGACATGTACGGTCCGCTCAACATCACCCCGGCGGGACTCGCCGAAGAAGCGATGCGGCTGCAGCAGAAGCTCGCCGCCGGCCTGCAGGTGCTGCGCGAGGTCGACGACGTCGACTTCGGCGCCACCGACAAGGAAGAGGTCTGGCGCGACGGCAAGGTCGTCCTCTACCGTTTCATCGGCGAGCGCGAGCCCACCGCCAAGGTGCCGCTGCTCATCGCCTATGCGCTGGTCAACCGCCCCTACATGGTCGACCTGCAGGACAACAAGTCGCTGGTGCGCCAGCTGCTCGCCCGCGGCGAGGACGTCTACATCATCGACTGGGGCTACCCGGACCGCTCCGACCGCTTCCTCACCCTCGAGGACTACATCGAGCGCTTCATCGGTGGCGCGGTGGACCATCTGCGCGCGGAGTACGGCCTGGATGCGATCAACCTGCTCGGCATCTGCCAGGGCGGCGCGTTCTCGCTCAGCTATGCCGCGCTCAATCCCGGCAAGGTGCGCAACCTGATCACCATGGTCACGCCCGTGGATTTCCACACGCCCGACAACATGCTGTCCAACTGGACCCGCGGGATGGACGTCGACCTGTTCGTCGACACCCTGGGCAACGTGCCCGCCGACCTCATGAACATGTGTTACCTCACGCTCAAGCCCTGGCGTCTGTTCGTGCAGAAGTATGTGGGCATGGTCGACATCCTCGACGACAAGGCGGCGATGGAGGACTTCCTGCGCATGGAGAAGTGGATCTTCGATTCGCCCGACCAGGCCGGCGAAGCCTTCCGACAGTTCATCAAGCAGTTCTACCAGGGCAACGGCTTCGTCAATGGCGGCATCGAAATCGGCGGCCGTGAGGTACACCTGGGCCTGGTGGACATGCCGGTGCTCAACATCTACGCCGAACAGGACCACCTGGTGCCGCCGTCGGCATCCAGGCCGCTCGGCGGACTGGTCGGCACCAGCGACTATTCCGAACTCTCCTTCCGCGGTGGCCACATCGGCATCTACGTGTCCGGCCGCGCGCAGAAGGAAGTCCCGGGCGCGATCCACGAGTGGCTGGGGCAGCGATGAGCGCGGGCCGGCCCAGTCTCAGCCGTCCGCTCGACGACCGCGTGCTCGCCGGCGTGATCGGCGGCCTTGCGCGCCGGTTCGGTTGGAATTCCACCCTGCTGCGCGTGCTTTACGTCGTGTTTTCGGCGCTGTCGATCGCATTCCCGGGCATCCTCGCGTATCTGGTGCTGTGGCTGTTGATGCCCGAGGACGGCTAGCGCAGTCCGCAATGCGCGGGCTTCGGCTGGTCGTGGGCGCGCTGGGCGTGGCGTGGACGCTGCCGAACACCCTGATCGGCGTGCTGGTCGGCATTGCCGCGCTTCCATTCGGCGCGCGCGGCAGCCTGCGCAGGCGCGATTTCGCCCTGGTCTTCGACGGCGTGCCCTGGGGCCCCGGCGGCGCGATGACCCTGGGCAACGTGATCCTGCATACCGGTGACAGCATCGACTGCGACTGCATGACCTACGCCCACCGCGCGGGTCTGAGCGAGCAGCCCGCGGTGCGGCTTGCCGATCACGAGCGCGCGCACGTGCTGCAGTACATGGTGCTGGGCCCGCTGTTCCTGCCGCTGTACTTCGCGTGTGGCGGGATTGGCGTGCGCAACCGCTTCGAGCGCGCGGCCGACCGCTATGCGCTCAGCGGCCGCGGCTGGTGGCCCTGGCCGGCACCGCCGACGAACGGTCGCCTCGATTGACGTTCGCATAACGGGGGCTGCGCTATCGTCGCAGGCGTCGAAGAAAAAGCGGAAAGGCTCCGGCCCGTACGCAATCGCTTCGACGACGAAAGGCTCAGCCGACCAGGGAAACCTGGACGACTGGGCCTTTCACATGTCTGCCCCATACGGGTTTTCCCGAGGCGCGTCCGGGATGGTGAGGGGCTAGTCTGATGACATGGGACCAGACTGACCGCACGATTGCAGGCCTGGCCGCGAACCCGGAGAGCGAAAGCCCATGAGTCCTGTCCGCCTGCGCGCCGACGTCACGCCCTGGTCGTTCCTGCTGCCGATGCTGCTCGCGGTGGCGGGCGGAGTCCTGCTTGCCGACATCGTCCGTCACGTCGCCGGTGCCGCCTTCGGTCCAGAGGAGCGGCAGCAGCCGACGGCCGCCGCCGTCGCAAAGCCGGATCAAGGCGACGACGATGCCCCGGACGACATGGATTCCGACGAGACGGGGCTGGTCGAGGTCGGTGCCTCCAGCGGCGGTGGCGTGGTGCTGCTGCCCGGGCCGTCGACCGCGATGCGCGAGGGGGCCGATCGCGCCTGCATCAACGACACCATCGCCATGCGCCGGCCGAATGGCTGGGAACAGGGGCTGGAAGACAATGCGCCGCTGCGCTGCCGCGCAAGCTCGCCCTGACGCGCAAGGCCTTCAAGGCGGCGGTCGCGGCACGAAGGCAAGGCTGGTGCCCAGCACGACCGCCCTGGGCCCGAAGCGGCGCTCCGCGAACACGAAGCCGTCCTCTCCGGCCAGCACCAGCGTGCTGCAGCGCGTCCCGTAGTCATCACTGCTGACGAAGGGCGGCGACAGCCTTCGCTCCAGTTCCAGGCCGATGCCGGTATCGGGCAGGGTGTCGTCGGGTGCCAGCGCGGTATCGGCGAGCGCGGCGAACAGCGGTTCCAGCGACTCTGGATCTGACAGCGGGTCGCGCTTCGACAGTCCGGATTCCAGCCACGATGCCAGCGCGCGGGTGGCCAGCCTGCTCTTGGGCCAGGCGGCGTTGAAGGCGCCGTTGGACATGGCGTGCAGGCCCGGTTCCACCAGCGTATTGGATGCAGTGGGCCGGTTGCTCGCGAATGCCAGCTGGACGCCGTCAAAGGCCAGCAGGTTGAATGGCCCGAATTCGTCGGGACGTTCATCGATCCCGGCTGCAAACGCCGGTGCGGCTGCGGTTCCACGTACGAAATCGCGCACCAGCCAGCCGCGCGAGCGCGGCGCCACGTCTGCTTGCAGGCCGTTGCGGACATTGGTGACCGCCGCCAGGCGGCCGGAGGTGGACACCTGCAGCCAGCCGCCGCCCTGCACCAGGTCGCGGCCGCCATAGACCGCGGGATCGTCGGGGTCGAGATCCGCGGCCGCAGTCGGCCGGGCGTGGGCCTCGTCGCGGTTGGCGGCGATGGCCAGCGGATAGCGGGGATGCTGGCGCCAGGCGAGCGCAATCAGGCACATGTCGCCATGGTAGCGAGGTCTGGCGGGTGCCGCGCCGGGCATGTGGGCACGGGAGGCATGAAGAGAGGCGCCGGCCCAGCACCGTGGCCAATGGCCACGGCCGTAATTCCGTGTAGGCGGCGCTCCAATCCGTTGGTGCGCTGTGCTGCCGGTCAGCACAGGATCGCCGCAAGCGGCGCTTGCCGGTATCAGGGTCGGTCCTGAATCAGGGTCAGGAAACTCCTACCCCACCCTGAAGGCCGCGGGTTGCGCGTCGTACAGCGCGGACTCGCAGTATTGGTGCCGAAGGTGGGACTCGAACCCACACGGTTTTAAGGCCGGCGGATTTTGAATCCGCTGCGTTAGGGTTTCAGGGGATGTCATGATGTGTCACCGGAAGTGTACGTCATTGAAAAATATAGCATCACTGTTTCCGGCGGTGTCAGCGCGTTTCAGGTAAGCTTGCGACAAACGGGCACCATACGGGCACCAGATGACGCAGCGGACACTCACAGACAGGCAGATCAGGGCGCTGAGGCCAGGCGAATGGGCGAGCGATCCGGCCGCACGCGGGGCAGGTCGGCTACAGGCGCGCAAGCTTGTCAGCGGCTCATTGGCTTGGTATTACCGCTATACGGCCCCGGACGGAAAGCGCCACCGCCAGCCCATCGGCTCCGATCTATCGCTAGCTGCCGCGCGTGCCGAAGCTGACAAGCTGGTGCGCAAATTCCAGGCCGGCGCGCGTGACCTTCGGGAAGTGGTCAAGGATGAGCGCGAGCGGGAGGCGCGGGAACGTGCCATCGCTGCGCGAGAGGCAGAGGAAGCGGCAGCCCGACAGGTCGCATCGCTCGGCAAGCTGCTGACGGCCTACGTCGCGCAGTTGCGCTATGACGGCAAGAAAAGCGCGCGTGACGTGGAGACCACATTCGCGCGGCACGTCGAAACACCGTGGGAAAAACTTTGGGCAATGCCTGCGGCAGACGTGACCACGGATGACCTGCTAGAGATCGTCGCCCGCGTGGAGCGCGCCGGAAAGAAGCGGGAGGCCGCAAAGCTTCGCAGCTTCCTCCGTGCGGCCTACTCGGCAGCGATCAACGCGCGCACCAGTGCATCCGCACTTGATGCTCTGCGCGTCCTTAAGATTCGGGCGAATCCGGCACGCGACCTGGGAGTTATTAAAGGCAGCACAACGCCCGGCGAGCGTGCACTATCGCTTGCGGAGTTGCGCGCGTACTGGAAGCGGATCAATGCCAAGGGGTTCCGCTACGGCCCCATGCTGCGCTTCCACCTGCTGACAGGATCGCAGCGGCAGGAAATGCTGGCGCGGGCCACAGAGGCCGACATTGACCCGGATGCAATCTCATTCCGTCTATGGGACCACAAGGGCCGGCGCTCGCAGCCACGCGTCCATGATGTGCCATTGATTCCTGCTGCTATGGAAGCTTTGGACGCGATGCGGACGCCGCGCGTAGGCCCGTACTTGTTCACCGCTACAAATGGCGCTAGCGGTCAAAGCAATAGCACCATGCGCGATGCGGTCAAGGCCGTGAACAAGGCAATGAGTGAGGCGGGGGAGCTGACAGGCGAGCCATTCACTGCGTCCGATCTACGGCGCACCGTGGAAACCCGGCTGTCTGCCGCTGGCGTGTCAATGGAGGATCGCGGTTACTTGCAGTCGCACGGCCTTGGCGGTGTTCAGGCCCGCCACTATGACCGCCACAAGCGGCTGAAAGAAACGCGGGAAGCCTTGGAGCTACTGCACAAGTTGGCCACGGGTAAGATCAGGAAGAGGGGCGCGCAATGAACAACGCCTTTGATGACAACTTGCCAACCAGACTCAAGATTCCCGAGCGCGAGGGTAACAGCGTTGTCGATGTCCGCGCGGTTGCGGATGAGTTGGCGCGTGCGCTCGGGTGGTATCGAAAAGAAACAGCAGAGCGAATCACCCCGAAGGGCAGGCGTGAACAGGCCGACAGACTATCTACGCTGCTACAGGAGTTGGCCGGGTACTTTGAACAGCCGACAGCGATAGACCCGCTGTTGCGCTCGCGTATGCTAGATAACATGCGGCATTTGAGAATTGCGATACCTGAATTTTCGAGGATCGCGGGGTGTGTTGTGAACGCAGCCCGTGAACTCCCGGAAGTGAGAACCGGCCCGAGCGTTGACGCTGCTAGAGGGGCTGCCGCACGCATGGTTTATCAAGCGATCAGGGCGCACACGACACCACAGCTAGGGAAGGTGGCGTCACGAGAGTTGGCTGCGAAGTTGTTGATGGGTTGCCAAATCAGAATCCCGGATGGGGACAAGGAGCGCCGCGCGATCATGGGGGAAGGTTAGGCCGCGAATCCCGCTTAACTCTCCCCTTACTAGACCTGTCGGCGATACCTAGCTTAGGCGGCACATCCTGAAACGGAGTGCCACCCCATGAAACACCACAAGGGCCGCAGGGCCACAGAGTTTCCAGACCTCAACAAACTGGACGACGCCGCGCTGATTACCGGCAAGGTAGCGCAGGCCGTGTGCGGAGTGTCGCGCTCCACGCGCTACCGCTTGGAGAAGGCAGGGCACTTCCCCAAGGGCCGCAAGGTGGGTTCAATGACGCGCTATGTTCTGGGAGAGGTTCGCGCCCATGCAAAGCAGTGCGCGGAGGCCTACCAATGAGCATCTGGCCTCCGCTGTTTCAGACGATGCGCGTTCCCGGAATGAATGCCGTGGAAGGCTTGGCGCTCGATACGTTCGGCGTGGCTGCCGACGATCCAAACGCCCCCGAATGCGTCATGCGGTGGGCAACGTCCGCGCTGCTGCGACTGTACGCCGAAGGTGACGGGGAATTGTGCGCGCAGCTTGAAGCCGCAATTGTCCAGGCTGCGGCCGACTTTCAACGGGGGATGCACTAATGCTCACTCCCGTTGAAATTGACTACTGGACTTCGCACGTTCGCGGCCCCAGCGCCGCAAAGACCGTTGCATATGCCCACGCGCAAGCGATGGCATGGGTCGATAGCCACGCTGGGCACATGCTCCCAAGCATTCAGCACGGCATCGTCCGCAACTACTTCCGCTTTGTTATCGAGACAGACGGCGGCGAACGCCGACTGCTGATGGACGCAATCGACGCACTGCTACAAATGGGGGAGGCCATCCATGCAAACTCCAACGCTTGAGCCGGCCATCGCTATGTATTTGTTGGAAGCATACCCAGGCGTCCGGCGCGAAGGGCTGCGGAACATGTGGTTTTCCGCGTGGAGTTGGGTTGCGGATGAGCTGCCGCCGCACCATCCGGCGACCCACTGGGCTCTACACAGCGCCGCGCTGTTCCGGCTGCGCGCGATTTGTGAGCAAGACCCAAAGCGCAAAGCGGCCTTCCTGTTCTCTGCGACCGAAGCACTAGCGCCCGTTCGGCGCTGACAAAAATCCTTGGCAGGGGTGCGCCCTTCAACGCTGCACCTTTTAAGGCTTGGCACACAATGACAACTCCCCGATTTGCGGCCGCAGTAGGCGGCATGGCAAGCATTCCTCACTGGTTCCCGTGGCGCCTGGAATGGGACGCCAACAAAGGCAAGTTCGCAAAGCTTCCATGCACGTTGGACGGTGCACGCTGGCCAGTAGACGCAGCATCGCCAGCGAACTGGCATACATTCGACGCGGTACGCGACGCTGTAATCAGCCTCGACACGCCGGGCGCAGCGGTGCGCTACACGATGGGCTTCCGCCTCACAAGGGAAGCGGGCTACGTTCTATTTGACCTAGACCACGCCCTAGGCCAAGACAATCAATGGCAGCCCATCGTTAATGAGCTGTGCGCGCAGTTCGCTGGCGCGATGATCGAAGTGTCATCGTCTGGCCACGGGTTGCATATCATCGCCAGAACTTCCAGTGCGATGCCCGAACACCGCTGCAAGCCGTCACGCGACGTGGCAGCCAGTACAGCGCCGGTGGAACTTGAGCTGTACAGCGAGGGCCAGAGCATCGCGTTCGGATTCGGCGACCAGGTGCAAGGGTGCGCGGATACCTGCTTTGACTTCGCGCCACTGGTTGAATGCTACTTCAAGCGCGACGCGCTGCCGCTACCGATGTCGCCCGAGCGTGGCCACGCCGTAGGGTTCAACGGCACCGATGATGAGTTGATTAGGAAGGCGCTGTCAGCGCCCGTTAGCGCTGCTGTTGCGTTCGGCGGCAAAGCATCCGTTGCGGATTTGTGGAACGGGAAGTGCGCGGCTGACAGTCATGCCGATGCGGCCCTAGTCGCACACCTTGCATTCTGGTGCGGCCCCGATCCCGAGCGGATCGAACGTCTTATGCGTCGCTCCAACCTGATACGCCCCAAATGGAATGAGCGTCGGCCGGGCGGAAGCTATTTGACTCATACCATCGCCGAAATACTGGCAAAGACTGACACGTTTTATACCGAGCGGCCCACCACTGCAGAAGATGCAGCGGCCAGCGTGACCAGCGACCTTGCGAACGCCCACCGGCTCAACGCCGCGCATGGCCAGGACTTGATGCACGTCCCCGGCATTGGCTGGCATGTGTGGAGCGGCGGACCGTGGCGGCACGATGATGACCAGGCGCGGCGGCTGGCGTTCGGCCTTGGCCGGATCATCCAAGAGGAGGCGGACGCGCTCAGTTCTTGGGTTGAGGATTCGACCGTCGCGGGCAGCGATGAAGCGAAGCGGCGTGCCGACTTCCAAAAGACTTTGCGCCGGTGGGCGCGCTCATCGGAATTTGTCGTGTCAGTCCGGCACACGATGGAAGCGGCGCAAACGATGCTGGCAATAAAGGCTGACCAACTGGACGCCGACCCAATGCTAGTCGGCACACCTTCGGGCGTGATCGACTTGGCCACGGGTCAGCAGCGGCCACATGCGCGCGAGGATCGCATCACCAAACAAATCACAGTGGACTATGACCCGAGCGCCACTGCGCCGACGTGGGCGCGCTTCATTGACCGCATCATGGGGAGCGATGCGCAGCTGAAAGCGTACCTACAGACGATTTGCGGCTACATGCTGTCAGGTGTTCGCGGAGAACACGCGCTGCCGGTTCTCTACGGCAGCGGCGCGAACGGCAAATCGACCTTCCTTGCGACACTCCAGACATTGCTAGGCGACTATGCCGGCACCGCATCGCCGGGCCTGCTACTTGCGCGCAAGGATTCCGACCAGCTGGCAGCGATTGCCAGCCTGCGCGGCCTGCGCCTTGTCGTGGCCAGTGAGTCAGGCGAGACAGAAAGACTAGATGAGTCACGCGTTAAACAGATCACAGGTGGGGACCGGCTCACAGGACGGCCGCTCTATCAGAATTTTGTGGAGTTCACGCCTACACACCTGGTTGTATTGCAGACCAATCATCGGCCGCGCGTCACCGGGACGGATGGGGGCATTTGGAGACGGCTGAAGTTGGTGCCGTTCGCCGTCACGATTCCCGAAACCGAGCGTGACGCCGAACTGACAGCCAAGCTGCGCGCCGAACTGCCGGGAATCCTTGCTTGGTGCGTTGCAGGTTGGAACATGTACCGGCGGCACGGCTTCCAGGAGCCGGACGCAGTGAGGGCGGCAACGGCTGAGTATCGGAACGCGTCGGATGTAATCGGCCAGTTCATCGCGGATCGCTGCCGAGTTGGCCAGCAATTTTCTGTGTCCTCGTCCGCGCTCTATAATTTCTACCGCTTGTGGTGCGCCGAAAATGGCGAACACGTCCTGACCAATAAGGCCTTCAGCCTGAGAGTCGCTGAGAGGCCGGGACTTGTCAGGGTGCGGCAGAGTGCCGGCATGACGTGGCAAGGGCTGGACATCGCCGCCCACGCAGTCCTAGGGGATGCTAGCGGCAAGGTTGTTCCCATGCCCCATCGCGGATGACCACGGAATGTAGGGTTGTGTAGGGATGTAGGGTTCTCCCCATTGTTTACCACCTAGACGCTTCATCAGTAATTACTGTAATTACTGCTCAGATTTTCCTGACTAGGTAACAATGCTTAAACCCTACATCCCTACACAACCCTACACTGGATTATTGTCGTCAACGGAGCAATTACAGTAATTACCGTGGCCACCGCACAAAAGAAAGGCCCGCAGCGCCTTGGCAACGCTGCGGGCCTTGTGCAGCTTCACGGCTCACTCTTAGGCCGCTAGCCACTGCCGGGGTTTTGTTGGCGGCACTCGCCGGCTAATCCGCAGGCAGTCAGGATGAATCACCACGCGCATGGCCTGACAGCCCAGCACCCACGCGCGCTATTCGTTCCGCACGACCGTCAACGCTGGCGGTGCCTTCGGGGCGAACTTCCCACGCCCTGCCGTGATCACCTTGGCGCGGTCTACCTTGGACTGCTTCTTTCCCACTTCGCCCATCTTCGCGTGCTGATACGGCAGCAGCTGCTTTGCAGCGTCCGCGCGCACAGCGATAGGCAGCGTGGTCAGGTTCATCACGTCGGACAAAAACACCTTCGGGTCTGTGTACTTCTCGCGTGGCATCTTCGGAAGGGTGTTAGCCTTCGCTGACACGTTCGGTGCAGCAGCCTTGATCGCGGAGAGAACACCGGGATGCTTCATCAACTTGTCAGCAGCGACCGCTGCGCCGGTCACCGAGTAGCCGGCCGCAATGGCTGCATCCCGGTTGGCCACGCCGGCAACCTTGTTGGCGACGAACGCCTGCTGCTTTTCAGTGAGTTTCGTCATGGTTGGCGTACCTTTGAGGGGGAGTAATCCGCGCCACAGAGGGGACAGCGGGTCTATGTGTCAGTCAGGTGCCAGTGATTTATCGTCAACTGCGCGCCGCGGCAGGTTCTCCAGCCTGCGAACCTCGTCAGCGTCCATCCACGGTTCGCCGTTGAGCGCCTTGGCGTAGAACTCAGCACGCTGCGGCGCAGTGCCACGCAACAGCGCATCGACCGCATGTTCCGCGTAATAGCGTTGCCGCGCGATCGGCCCTAGCAGCTGTTGCGCGATGGCCGACTCCCACAGGTTGAGCCAACGCGTGAGGCTGAACTTTACGAATTGCTCGCCCAGTGATTCGACGTTGTTATAGCTCGCCTGCTCCAGCGTCTGTACCAGAATGGGCGGAACGCGATAGATGCGGCACACCTCGGTCACGCTGAAGTTCATGGCCTCAAGCCACTGCGCATCTTCGGCTGTCATGCCAATGCCTTCCAGCCTCAGCCCGCGCAGTCCCATGATCAGGGTTTTGCCCGCGTTCGCTGGAGATGCATAGTTGTCCATCGCACCACGCAACGCGGCCAGTTCCTCACTGGTAAGGTCGCGCTTGCTTTCGTTGTAAAGGATCGACGCAGGCCGCGCGCCACGCCCGAAGCTGTTAGCACCATGCGTGCGCAGCGATAGTGACAGCCCCAGCGTTTCGCGTGCAATGGCAATACGCGAGCGTCCAACAATGCTTCCAGGTTCGGTGCGGTCGCGCAGGTGCAGCACTTCATCCGACAGCAGATGCTGCACACGTCCATCATCGTCTGTGCAGTCATAGCGATAGCGGCCGCTGCCCAGGCGCACGATAGTCACGCGGGCGGGATTCATGGGATGCAGCGCCGTGACTTCGCCGGCCCCGTTGGATTCCTTCCGGGCGTAGGCGTTGCCATGCAGCAGCACCGCCGCTGTCATGGACTCCCGAAACTCCATGCCCGATTGGTAATCGTTCGGCCGGTCAAGCACGCGCGACAGCCAATGATCGTTGGCACGCTCCCGGCTCCCATCTTCATTGCGGCGGTAGGTGTGCAGAGGCAGGCAGGCCGTGGACTCACTCAATGCCTGTACGCACGCGAACACCGTGCTGATACTTTCCGCGCTGCGCGTATCAACGTGCGAGCCGGCAGCAGTAGTGCCGCCGCTACCAGTGAGCGCGCCCCATGATGGGTCGGCGCTGCGCTGCTCCCGCTTGAAAAGGTCAAATAGCTTCATTGCGTCAACTCCTAGCGGCAGGTGGCGAGCCAGTAGCGCATAAGCGTCAACTGGTTTTGCGGTTGCAGGCTGCGCAGGTGAACTTCGGTATCCGCATACGCTGGCCACGCCTGCACAATGGAGACTTCCCGAAGCTCCACGCTGCACAGTTCACGGGTGTCACCCTGCCAGCGGTCGCCGCCAGCGTTGACGACGAACCCGAAGCTGCAGCCGCCAAGGTCGCCACGCTCGGCCAGTGCAATCAAGTCACGGCCTGCAGCGGTGTCCGGGACTTCCAGCGTGAACGCCAGGCCGTCCCCATCTTCCTGCAGCTGCAGCGTGCCGCTACGGGTGCGGCCAAGCACGCGCGCCGGGTCGTGGTCAGCCAGTGCGATGATGTCCCGGCCGCTGGCCAGCGATGCAGCGAACGCACCAGGCCTGACAACTTCCGTAAAGCCGCCAATGGTCGTGGGGTTGTCGAACTTGGCGACGTAGCCGGACAGCTTGCGGCCATTGGCGGTGACGCCTGCGGTAGCTCTTTTCTCGATCATGGTCATGCGCTCCAAAGCACACAGCCCGCCACATCGACGGGCTGTGCGGGCTGACAGTTACGGCGCGTCGGCAGTCGCGATCACAAACGCTTCCTCGTGGCGTACCGCAACGTCCACCGTGGCGAAGGCGCGGACAAGCACGCCGCCGCGACGATAGGGCGCTTCGGCAAACGGGTTCACCAGGATTTCCACGGCTCCCCACTGCCCCAGAATCACCTGCGACCAGTCGCCAAGAATGGCGGTATCAGCCGGCGCGGCATTGCTCGACGCGACCGGCAGTTCGCCGATGGTTTTGGCCGTGGCGATGTAATCGCTGCCGGCACTGGCAGCTTTCAGCACGCCGCGCAGGGCAGTAAGCACGCCCGGTGACGTATACCAGCCGGACGGGTTGACGTTGAGCGCAGCAAGCATTTGCTCGATGGCCAGGACATCGGCCCAGGTGGCCGGCAGGTCAGCTTCCTGCACACCGGCACGATTGATGATGCCCAGCGGCTGCCCGTTCGCGCCGGTGCCGGCGATGATCGCGCGGTCCACTGCCTGCGCGATCGCAAACGACAGGTCATCACGCGCCAAATCCTCGACAGCCGGACTGGACTGCTGAATCAGCTGGCGGGAAAGCTCGGTGATGCCGCCGACGTGATGCGGGGTCAGTGCGACCGACTCAAATTCCATGTCCGCTTCCGGCAGTGCCTGCCCTTCCGTCACCCAGCCGACAGAAACGCCCGTGCCGGCCTTCGGGATGCTGACATTGCCAGTCAGGTCGGACAGGGTGCGCACACCCAGCGCACGCACCAGGAGCGAATTACGCAGCGGGCCGATAAAATCCTGCGGGCGATGCTGCGTACCCACCAGCCCGCCAGCGGTGCCGGTTGTGGTGGCGCGGCGCTCAAAGGCCGACAGCGGAACAAGGATGCCGCCATGCTTGGCCGAACCGTGACGGCGCTCCAACTCGGCGTGCGCTTCGGCTTCCGCACCGGTCAGGCTGCGACCCTCCATGCCAGCACGCAGCACGTTCAGCAGGCTTACGCGCTGCTCGGGGTTGTCGTGGCCGTTACCCGTGGTCACGGGGGTGCCGGCCGCGCGGCGCTCCTGGTCGTCCATGAACTGCTGCCGCGACTCGGCACCTTCCAGTTCCAGAATGATTGCCTTGATCGCGTCGAAGGCTGCAGCCTCGTCGGCGGTGAGCGCGCGGTTCTCGGTCGTGGCCTTGGCGAGCATGGCGCGCTGCTCGGCAACCTTGGCAGCCTTGCGCTGCCGGATTTCAGAAAGAGTCATGGCTATAGCTCCGGGGTTGTTTTTGGGGAGTCCCGGTTGGGCTAATTACGCGCGCGCGCGCGAACCTCCTAGCGTGGGATGCACTGGCACACGCTGGGATAGTTGGGGGAGGGCAGGCGGTGCCCGAAGTGCGCGGAATGTAGCGCCCGACAAACGGGCACCATACGGGCACCGGATGGAGGCCCGAAAAACGAACGGGCTAGGCCGCGAAGCCTAACCCGTTGATTTTACTGGTGCCGAAGGTGGGACTCGAACCCACACGGTTTTAAGGCCGGCGGATTTTGAATCCGCTGCGTCTACCGATTCCGCCACTTCGGCGCGGGCGGCAAGTATAGCGGCTGTGCGCGGCTTGCCGAGCGTCGCGTGCCGAGGTCGCGTGCCGCTCAGGCGGCCGCGTCGGTGCGCAGGGCGTTGTCGCGGCGCAGGTGCCATTCGCCGGCTACCGCCTCGAAGCGCGAGCACAGCTCCAGCGGCGCTTCGTAGACGTGCAGGGAGATCGCTATCGCATGCGGATCGGCGTTGCGGATGGTGTGGTATTCGTGCGGTGGAATGAGGCTGCCGGCGCTGCCCGGGCCCGCCTGGATACCGCCCGCGGAGCGGAAGCGGAAGCGCTCGCCGTCGCGCTCGAGCAGCTCGTACTGGTTGATCTCCAGCTCGCCTGCCCAGACGCCTTCCACGCACCAGCAGCCGGCATGGTCGTGGATGGGCGTGCCCTGGCCGGGCCCCCAGGTCATGGCGACCACGCTGTAGCCGTGCCTGGCGCTGCGATACAGCTCGCGGCGGGCGTAGTGGTCGGTGACCGGCTCATGGATGAAGGCGGGCAGGCGCACCGCGGGATCGCGGATCACCCCGCACAGGAAGCTGCGCAGCGCCGCGGTGACCGCATGGCCATCGCCTGCGCCGACCGCTTCGTCGATGCCGGCGACCAGCAGCTCGCGTCCGGGGAAATCAATGTCGGGCAGCGCGCCGGGGGCGCGTTCGCTGGCTTGGGTCATGGCCCGAGTGTACGACGGCCCGGGCAGGCGGGTCGCCGCGCTGCAGCATGCGCGGCGGGGCCACAGGCGCAGTGCGCAGACGCAGGGCCAGCCTCAGAGCCCAGCCAGGAAGTCGCCGATCGCCGGGGAAAAGCGCGCGAAATCGACCAGGAAGGCGTCGTGGCCCTGAGGCGACTCCAGCGGCAGCAGGGTCGACTCGGCGCCGCCGGCGCGCAGGCCGTCAGCAATCTCTTCCTGCTGCTGCAGAGGAAACAGGATGTCGGTATGGACGCCGATCGCCAGCGCGCGCTCGAGACGGATGAGCGCAAGGCCATCCGCCGTGGTGCCGCCACAGGATTCGCCGATATCGAACCAGTCCATGCAGCGGCTGAGGTACAGATAGCAGTTGGGATCGAAGTTGCGCACGAAGCGCCGCGCATGCGCTTCAAGGTAGCTTTCAACCTCGAACTCGAGGCCGAAGGGATCCTCGTCGTCGCGGCGGTCTGAATCCAGGCGCACGCGCCCGAAGCGGCCATCCCATTCCAGCGCCGAACGGTAGGTGATGACGCCGAGCTTGCGCGCCATGCGCATGCCGCTTTCGGGATAGGACTCCTCGTCGTACTCGCCGTTGCTCCAGTTCGGATCCAGGCGGATGGCCTCGCGCTGCAGCGAGCGGATGGCGATCGAGAACGGCAGCGCGCGCGCGGCTCCGGAGACATTGACGTGGCTGCGGGCGATGCCGGGATGGCGCGCGAGCAGGGCCAGCGCGGCCATGCCGCCCATGGAGTTTCCGATCACGCAGGCCAGTCGTTCAATGCCAAGCGCGCGTACCACGTGGGCGGCGGTGTCGGCGATGTCCTCGATGGCGACGTCCGGAAACGACAGGCCATAGGCACGACCCGTGGCCGGATCGATCGACGCCGGTCCGCTTGAACCCTTGCAGCTGCCGAGTGCGTTGACGCAGACCACGTGCCAGCGTTCGGTGTCGATCGCCTTGCCCGGCCCAAGCATGGCCTCCCACCAGCCCGGCGACGGGTCATCGGCGCTGGCCGCGGCATGCGCGTCCGGCGACAGGCCGGTGAGGATGAGGATCGAGTTGTCGCCCGCGGCGCTGCGGCGGCCCCAGGTTTCGCAGGCGATGCGGCCGTGCAACAGCTCGCCGCCGCGCTTCATGGCGAAGGGCGAGGGGAGGTCGATGAAACGCGTGCCGGGCGGGATGAATTCGGTCATGGCCGCAAGTTTAACGGCCGCCACCGCGCGTGTCGGTCGGGACGGACCGCGTCTAGCGTCGGTGGCGCGCCGGCGTCGTCCGGGATCAAGTGATGCCCTGGGCCAGCATGGCATCGGCCACGCGCACGAAGCCGGCGATGTTGGCGCCGTCGAGGTAGCTCACCGTGCCGTCGTCGCGGCGGCCGTGTTCGACGCAGGTGGCATGGATGTCCCGCATGATCTGCCGCAGCCGTCCGTCGACTTCGTCGGCGCTCCAGCCCAGGCGCATCGCGTTCTGGCTCATCTCCAGTCCCGACGCCGCGACCCCGCCGGCGTTGCTGGCCTTGCCCGGCGCGTAGAGCACGCCCGCGGATTCGAAGATTCTGGCCGCCTCCCGCGTCGAGGGCATGTTGGCGCCCTCGGCGACGCAGCGCACGCCGTTGTCGACCAGCCGCTTGGCGTCGCTGGCGTCGATCTCGTTCTGGGTGGCGCAGGGCAGGGCGACATCGACCGGCACCGACCACGGCCGCATGCCGGCCTCGAAGCGCGCTCCGACGCGCTCGGCATAGTCACTGACCCGGCCGTAGAGGTGGTTCTTCACCTCCATGAGCTCGGCCAGCTTGTCCGTGCTGAAGCCGTCCTCGTCGATGACCGTGCCGCTGGAGTCGGACACCGTCACCACCCTGGCGCCGACCTCCATCGCCTTTTCGATCGCGCACTGGGCGACGTTGCCCGAGCCCGACACCGACACCCGCAGGCCGTCGAGCTCGGCGTCCTGGCGCGCCAGCATTTCCTGCGCGAAATAGACGGTGCCGTAGCCCGTCGACTGCGGCCGCATGAGCGAACCGCCAGAGGCCAGGCTCTTGCCGGTGAACACGCAGTCGGCGCGGTTGCTGAGCTTCCTCATCATCCCGGCCATGAAGCCGATCTCGCGGCTGCCAACGCCGATGTCGCCCGCGGGCACGTCGGTGTGGGCGCCGATGTGCCGGGACAGCTCGGTAACGAAGCCCTGGCAGAAGCGCATCACCTCGCCGGGGCTCTTGCCCTTGGGGTCGAAGTCCGATCCGCCCTTGGCGCCGCCCATCGGCAGGGTGGTCAGCGCGTTCTTGAAGGTCTGCTCGAAGGCGAGGAACTTCAGCACCGACAGGTTCACCGAGGGATGGAAGCGCAGGCCGCCCTTGTAGGGTCCCAGCGCGTTGTTGTGCTGCACGCGATAGCCGCGGTTGACCCGCACTTCGCCGTGGTCGTCGACCCAGGTGACCCGGAACAGCACCGTCCGGTCGGGTTCGACCAGGCGCTCGAGCAGGCCCTGGCTGGCATAACGCGGATGCGCGGAGAGGAACGGCCAGAGGCTGTCCACGACCTCGGTGACCGCCTGCAGGAACTCGGGCTGGCCGGGATTGCGCTGTTCGACCCGGGCCAGGAAATCCGCGGAGGATTCATGTTTCATGCGTGACATGTCTCCCGGGGCGGATGGGTCGATGCTGCAGCGCAGCATCGATCATGTCAAGCGCAGGTCACTCCGCGCCGAGGATCAGCTCGATCACCTCGTCGCCCGGCAGGGAGACGCGGACGGCGGCCGATTCGACGTCGTCCGCGCTGCGCTCGACCGTGCCGGAGGCGGAGATGCGCGCTGAAACCAGGACGGTGTCGAGCTGCGACAGGACCTGCGTCGGCATCGGGCTGTCGGCGTCATCGAGCACGATGTCCAGCGGCAGTGCGGACACGGGGTGGCGCTCCGCGGCCACCGGCATCGGGGGACCGTCGGGGTCACGCGCCATGACGAACACGATGCCTTCGCCGCCGAGCCGTTCGGCGAGGCCGGGGGCCAGCGAAATGCGTACGCGCAGGCCGCCCGAAGATCCCGCTCCGGTGCCTTGGCCGGCAGCGGTTGCGACCGCTGGCGCGGCCACGGATCCGGCGGCGGATCCGGTTGCCGCTGGCAGGCCCGCTGCCGCGCGCGCGTCTCCGATCTGCGTGCGCAGGCTGGCGGCGGTGGCGGGGTCGACCTCGTCCAGCATGGCTTCCCAGGTCGCGACCGCTTCCGCGTCCATGCCGCGCTGGCGCTGGGCCACGCCGATGAACCAGCGCGCGCGCTGGTTTGATGGCTGCAGCGTTGCGGCGCGCTGCAGCAGGGCGAGCGCCTGGTCTTCGAACAGATTCTGCGGATGGGCCTGGGCGCTGGCCTGCGCGAACTCGACCATCAGCGACGGCTCATCGGGGACCAGCTCGAGCGCCCTTGCATACGCGTCGCGCGCGCCGGCGGCATCGCCCTGCACCGACAGCGAGCGGGCGAGGAGTCCCCAGCCTTCCGGCTGTTGCGGATTGCGTTCCAGTTCGGCGCGCAGCTGGACCACGGCTTCGGCGAACTCGGCGGGATCGGCGTGGGCCGCGTCGCCGCCGGCCATCGCCACCGGCGCGCGCGCGCTCGGATCAAGCGCGGCGGGCGTGCCCAGCAGCTGGTACAGGCCGACTGAAAGCAGGGGAGCCACGGCCAGCACGGCAAGCCAGGTGCGCGGCGAGCCGCGGCGCAGCGGTGCGGCAACCAGCGCGGTGGCCACCAGCGACCCGAACAGCACGACAAGCATGAAGACAACGGTCATTACCACTCCTGTCCGTCGTCGACGGGATCCAGCGCGACGCGGTTGCGGGCCGCACGCTTGCGCACCACCACCACCAGGACCACGGCACCGCCAAGCAGCACGATCCCCGGTCCCAGCCACAGCAGCAGCGTGCCGCCGCCGAACTGCGGACGATAGAGCACGAACTCGCCGTAGCGATCGACCAGGAAGGTCTTGATCTCGGCGTCGCTGCGGCCTTCGCGCATCAGGCTGAAGACTTCGCGGCGCAGGTCATGCGCGATCGGCGCGTCGGAGTCGGCCAGCGACTGGTTCTGGCACATCACGCAGCGCAGCTCGAGGGTCAGCTTGTGGAAGCGTCGTTCCTCGGCGCGGTCGTGGAACTCGAGGGGCTGCGCGTTGCGCGCGGCCTGGGCCGAAGCAGGTGCCGGCACCAGGGCCAGCGACAGTGCGACCAGCAGCAGCGCCAGCAGCCCGCCGGAAAGCGTCATGCGCATGTTCATCCGTCGGCCTCCATGGCTTCGACCATCGGTGCAACCACCGTGTCGATGAGCTCGTCGCTCACCGGGCCCACGTGCTTCCAGCGCACGATGCCGTCGGCGTCGACCAGGAAAGTTTCGGGCGCCCCGTAGATGCCCCATTCGATCGCGGCGTCGCTGTCGTAATCGGTGACCACGACCCAGTACGGATTGCCGAACTGTTCCAGCCAGCGCAGTGCATCCTCGGGCTCGTCCTTCCAGTTGTAGCCGACCACGCGGATCTTCTTCGTTTCCGCGTAGCGCGCCAGCACCGGGTGCTCGACCTGGCAGGCCGGGCACCAGCTGCCCCAGACGTTCATCAGGTAGGGCTGGCCCTGCAGCTCCGCGGTACCGACGCGGTAGCTGGCGTCGTGCAGCACCGGCAGCGAGAACTCGGGCGCGGGCTTGCCGATCAGCGGCGAGGGCAGGGATTCGCGATCGGGGCGGTCGGAGCGGCTCACGCCCCAGCCCAGCAGCACCAGCAGCAGCAGGAATCCGCCGAACAGGACCACGGTCAGCAGCTTGCGGCTACCGCCGTCGGCGTCGGCGCCGGGAGGCAGCGGCGCGCTCATCGTGGCTGTTCCTTTTTCAGCGGCAGGCGGAAGCGGCGGTCGCAGGCGGTGACCAGGCCGCCCAGCGCCATCAGCACCGCGCCGGCCCAGATCCAGCGGATGAAGGGTTTGATGTGCAGGCGGACGGCCCATGCGTCGCCGCCCAGCGGTTCACCCAGGGCAACGAAGATGTCGGCGCGGACGCCGGCGTGGATGCCGGCATCGGTCATCACCTGGCCGCCGCTGGCGTAGGCGCGCTTCTCCGGATGCAGCAGCACCAGGGGCTTGTCATCGCGGAACACCTGCACCAGGCCGCGGTCGGCCATGTAGTTCGGTCCCGGCACGCGTTCGACGCCGTCGAAGCGGAATGCATAGCGGCCGATGGTCTGCGTTTCACCCGGCACCATGGGCACCTCGCGCAGCACGTTCTGCGCTTCGACCAGCATCGCGCCCAGCACGAACACCGCGACGCCGAGGTGGCCCAGCACCATGCCGAACATTTCCGGGGTGAAGCTGCGGCCCTTGGCACGCACGCGCGTCCACGCGAAGCGCAGCGTGCCCAGTGCGACCCAGGCTGCGGCGCCCACGCCAAGGCCGGTCTTGAGCGCGCCCTGCGGCGCCTTGAACCAGGCGATGACGCCCAGAAGCACGGCCAGGCCGAGCCAGGGCGCGAGCATCGCCAGCGGCTTCGAGGCCTGTTCCTGCTGCCAGCGCGTCAGCGGCCCGAAGGGCACCAGCATCACCAGCGGCGCCATCAACACCAGGAACAGGGTGCCGAAGTAGGGCGGGCCGACCGAAACCTTGCCCAGGTCCAGCGCGTCGGCGATCAGCGGATACAGCGTGCCCAGCAGCACCATCGCGCAGGCGGACGCCAGCAGCAGGTTGTTCACCAGCAGCAGGGTCTCGCGCGAGGAGGCCGCGAAGGGTTTGCCCTGCGCCAGGCGCGGCGCGCGGGTCACGTAGACCAGCAGCGCGCCGCCGATCACCGCGCCCAGGAACACCAGGATGAAAAGACCGCGCGAAGGGTCGGCGGCGAAGGAATGCACGCTGGTCAGCACGCCCGAGCGCACCAGGAACGCGCCCAGCAGCGACAGCGAGAACGCCGCGATCGCCAGCAGCATCGTCCAGCTGCCGAAGCTGCCGCGCTTCTCGGTGACCGCCTGCGAATGGATCAGCGCCGCGCCCACAAGCCAGGGCATGAAGCTCGCGTTCTCGACCGGATCCCAGAACCACCAGCCGCCCCAGCCGAGTTCGTAGTAGGCCCACCAGCTGCCCATGGCGATGCCGACGGTGAGGAAGGCCCAGGCGACGTTGGTCCACGGCCGCGACCAGCGCAGCCAGCGCGCGTCGACCGCGCCCTCGAGCAGCGCCGCGAGCGAGAACGCGAACGGCACCACGAAGCCGATGTAGCCGATGTACAGCAGGGGCGGGTGAATGATCATCCCCGGGTCCTGCAGCAACGGATTGAGGTCGTGCCCCTCGGCGACCGCCGGCAGCAGCCGCGCGAAGGGATTGGAGGTGAACACCATGAACGACAGGAAGCCGACCGCCACCAGGCCGATCACGCCGAGCGCGCGCGCCCGGAAGCTCCACGGGATGCGGCCCGATGCCAACGCGACTGCGGCATTCCACACCGCCAGCATCAGCGCCCACAGCAGCAGCGAGCCTTCATGCGCGCCCCAGACCGCGGTGTAGCGATAGACCAGTGGCAGCAGCGAATTGGAGTTGTCGGCCACGTACTTGACCGAGAAGTCCTGCATCACGAAGGCCAGGGTCAGCAGCACGTAGCCGGTCAGCACCAGCACCAGCTGCGCGAGCGCCGCCGGTCGCGTGACCGCGGCCAGGTCCTCGCGTCCGCGCGCCGCGCCGACGAGGCCGGTGATGCCCTGGAGGACGGCGAATACCAGTGCCAGCGCAAGGACCGCCTGGCCGATCTCGGGCAGCACCTAGAGGGCGCCTTCGGGCTGCGGCGCGGGCACGTCGACGTTGTGCTTCTCGTGCGCCAGGCCCATCTTGTCGGCCACTTCCTTGGGCACGTAGGTCTCGTCGTGCTTGGCCAGCACGTCCTCGGCGACGAAGGTGCCATCGGCGCGCATGCGGCCGGTGGCGACCACCGACTGGTTCTCGCGGAACAGGTCCGGGAGGATGCCCGAGAACACCACCGGCATCAGCGCATCGCCGTCGCTGACCATGAAGCGCGCCTCCATCGAACCCGGCGTGCGCTCGAGCGACCCGTCGGCGACCATGCCGCCCAGGCGGAAGCGGGTCTCGCCCGAGGCGACGTCGGCGCCGGCACGGCCGTCGAGGATTTCGGCCGGGGTGAACAGGTAGGCGACGTTGCGCTGCAGGGCCATGGCCACCAGGACGGCCACCAGGGCGGAGGCGGCGACGATGGCGAGCACGAACCAGAGGCGTCGGCGGCGGGTGGGATTCATCGGCGAAGCTCCGTGGAACGGTCGGGTCGGTCGGGACGAACAGTACGGCGCGCCGCGAGCCGGCGTGCGGCACGCAGCTGGCGCGCAATGGCGAGCCGCGGGGCAATGAAGTCCCAGGCCAGCATCAGGGCGAACACCGCGTAGGCGGCGATGACGTATTCGAGATAGCTCATTCGCGTGCTCCGGCGGCGGACGCTGCGGCGAGCCGGCGGACCCAGTCCTTGCCGGCCTCGCGCTGCAGGTTGTCGGCGCGCGCGCGCGCCAGCAGTGAACCGGCAAACCAGAGCTTGGTGCCGATCAGCATCCACACCAGCGGCGGCAGCATGCTCGGGTCCATCGAGGACTCGCCGAACACGCGGATGGTCTGGCCCTGGTGCAGCGAATTCCACCACACCACCGAATAGCGGATGATCGGCAGCATCACCACGCCGACCAGCGCCAGCAGGCCCGCGGCGCGCGCGGCGGTGCGGCGGTCGTCGATGGCCTGGTACAGGCCGATCACGCCCAGGTAGAGGAACAGCAGCACCAGCTGGCTGGTCAGGCGCGGATCCCAGTCCCACCAGGTGCCCCACATCGGCTTGCCCCAGATCGAACCGGTGACCAGGGTGACGAAGGTGAAGGCCGCGCCGATGGGTGCGCAGGCCATGGCGAGGATCTCGCAGAGCTTGATCCGCCAGATGAGCGCGATCGCGGAATAGAGCGCCATAAGCCCGAACACGAGCAGGCTCATCCATGCCGCGGGCACGTGGATGTACAGGATGCGGAAGCTGTCGCCCTGCTGGTAGTCGGCGGGCACCTGGAACAGCGCACCGTACACGCCCCAGGCCATCACCAGCGCGCCCAGCGCGTAGCCCCAGGGGGACCATCTGGCGGCAAAGCGGTCGAAATAGGGCGGTGAGCCAAGCTGGTGGAACCAGCGGATCACCGGATTCATGTCGGACATCGTTTTCGCTGGCAGGAGGTGGGGCTGGCCCCGCTGTTCGCCGGCTCAAGGCCTGCCGGGGGCCTTGGCCAGGCAGGCCATTCTTTCAGGTTTGGCCCCCCGGGCCAAGCACGCGGAACGGCACCGGGCCGTTCCGCGGAGGTACGCAATGGCGCTTACTTGACGGTGATGGTGCCCTTCATGAGCGCCGAGTGGCCCGGGAAGCTGCAGAAGAACGAATTCGGGCCCGCGCCGAGCTTGGCGACCGGGAAGGTCACCGAGGTGCTTTCGCCACCGCCGACGAGCTTCGAGTGCGCAATGACGCGGCTGTCGCCGACCTTGACGTAGTCCGCGGCCGCGCCGGCCTTGATGCCGTCGGCGTCGATGCCCTTCATGTCGGCCGTGGCGGCGACCACGACGTTGTGGCCCATCGCGACCTTCGGCAGCTGGCCGGTGTGCTTGAGATTGATGGTGAAATCCTTGCAGCTCTTGTCGACGTCGATGTTGGCGACGTTGAACTTCATTGCGTCGTTGCCTTCGAGGTCGACCGCACAGGTCGCGGCCATGGCAGCGGGGGCGCCGAGGATGAGGGCGGAAGCGAAGAGGATTTTGCGAAGCATGGTGAGACTCCAGGGAGTGCGGGGATAGTGTGTAACTGCCATTACATGATACCCCCGAACGCCGAACGCGCCCTGACCTGGGTCAACGCGGAAGCGATCAGGAACTTGCGAAGCATGTCTTGTCTTCCAAATGCGGGCTGACCCCAGCTAGTGCGGAAGACTTGAAAGCCAGGCCGCCAGCGCGTCGACGCTGGCCGGATCCAGGTTGCGGGCGGCCCCGATCATCACGAAGTCGGTCGTCAGGGTGGTGTGCTTGCCTTCCTGGTATTCCGCGATCCGGGTCTTGAGATAGTCCTCGCGCTGGCCCCGCAGCGACGGATAGGCGGCATAGGGCGTGAATCCGCCGGCGTCCACGGACTGTGCTCCGGGGTGGCCGCGGGCATCGCCGCCATGGCAGGCCTGGCAGGGCGGGATGCCGGCGGCCGGATCCCCGTGCAGGTAGAGCTGTTCGCCGCGCGCAAGCAGCGCCGGATCCGGTGATGCCTCGGTCCCATCGTCGGCTGCGGCTTCTTCGGCCTCCGCGGGTTCGGGCGGGCTGCCCGCGGCGGGAAGGCCTGCGTAATACAGCGACAGGTCGCGCATGTCCTGTTCGCTGAGTTCCTCCACGGCAACGGCCATCACCGTGTCGCCGAAGCCGGCGTCCTTGAACTTGCGCAGCTGCCAGTACATGTAGTCGGCCTTCTGCCCGGCGATGTCCGGGTAGATGGGAACGATCGAGATGCCGTCCTGGCCGTGGCAGGCGGTGCAGAGTTCGGAGCGGCTCTCGCCGCGCGCGGGGTCGCCGGTGATCGGCGTGATCCGCCGCAGGTCGAAATAGCCGGGGTCCGGCGGGACGTTGAACCGGGGATCCTCGACCGCGGCCTCGTCCTCGACCGCGGCCCCGGTCTCCTCGGCGGCCTGGTCCTGCGCGGCGGTTCCGAACGCGGCGGCGAGCGCCGCGACCGTGCCCAGCGCCAGCGTGAAGGCCCTTGCGCGGCGGTTCACAGCTTCACCTCGAGCATCGCGCCCACCATGTTCACCGAATAGTCGGACGGGCCGCTGTCCAGGTAGACGCGGTTCGAGGTCACCAGGCTCTGGTCAAGGCCGAAGTAGTGCCAGTCCGCCATGCGCCCGGTCTCGTAGGTGTCGAACAGCCGCAGGCCGACGCGCTCACTGATCGGAATCGCCCACGACAGGGTGAAGGTGTTGGTCCGGTGCACCATCGGCGCGAAGCCGTTGCCCGCGGCCGCGGCCATGGCCGGGTAGGCCAGTGCATCGGGGGAGTTGAAGCGATAGCCGGTCTGGCCGCGCGAGTCGGCGTAGTTCCAGCCGAGCTCGAGGTGGCTGCGGTCGAATTGGCGGCTGAAGTTGATACCGGCGTAGTAGTTGCGCTGATCGTCGTCGACCCACCAGCGGCCGGCGTCGATGTAGCTGTCGCCCCCAAGATTGGGGTCGTTGCCGAACACGGCGATCTCGTTGATGTTGGCCATGCCGAGTTCGGACCGGTCGTAGCCGAGGAAGACGTTGGCCGTGGTCCGCTCGTCGGGCTGCCAGTCCCAGGACAGGCTGGCACCCAGGCTGTCGTAGTCCTGGCGGCCGAACTCGGCGTCGTAGTCGTTCCAGTCGCCGCGCAGCGTGCCCGACAGGGTGTGGTTGCGCGGCAGGGCCAGGGTGGTGATCAGGGTCGCCTTGTGCTGCTTGCGACCGCCGACGTCGTATTTGCGCAGCTCGGCAAGGGTATGCGGCCAGATGTTGCCGTCGTCGACGAATCCGGGCAGGTCCATCGAGTAGGTGAAATGGTAGGGGTCGTAGTTGTAGTCGCGCCCCTTGCGATCAAGATAGGAATAGTTGGCGCGCAGGGTCACGTCGTCGATCGCGCGGCTGCTCCAGGTGAGCTTGGCCAGCGTGTCCTCCTGGCGCGCGACTTCGCGGTGATCGCGGTCGGTACGCGTGAAGCTGAGGAACGCGCCCAGCGTGTTCTTGTCGTTCACCCGCCAGTCGACGCCGAAGCTGCCTTCAAGAATGTCCTTGTCCAGCGGCAGGTTGCGTATCCGCGTGATGACGCTTGGGAACAGCTCGGGATCCCAGACGCCCATTTCCAGCGGCACCGAGCTGCCCTGGGCGCCGTTCTCGGCGATATAGCCGTACTGGCCGGTCAGCGGGTTGTAGGCGAAGTAGTCGCCCTTGTAGTCCTGGCGGTGGAACTTGAGGTTGCCCTGCACGGTCACGCGCTCGGCCGGGCGCATGACCAGGCGGGCGTTGACCAGACTGCTGTCGATGCTGAGGTCGGCGCTGCGCTGCGACAGCGCGGCGGTCGTGTTCCAGTCGGAGCAGTTGAAAGCGAACGGCGGCACCGTCAGGCCGAACTGGTCGCCGCTGGCGCAGTTCATCGGCGGCAGCAGCTTGTCGTCCTGTCGCGATGTCGAGAACGAGGCGGTCACGGAGAACTGGCCGTTGCCCTCGAGTTTGCGCGTCGCGGTCGCCTTGAGGTTGTGGTAATCGTTCTCGGGCTCGTAGGCGAATTCGCCCAGGGTCAGCGGGTAGTTGCCGAAGCCCGGCACCAGCGAAGGGAACCCGAACGGCACTTCGTAGCTGAAGCGGCGGTTGCCGGTGCGGAACATCGAGCCGCTGTAGCCGACGTCGAAGTTCCATTCGTTGCCGGCGTAGCGCAGGCCACCGTTGACGTTGAAGGTGCTGTCGTCGATCGGGCGCGGGGTTTCGTACACGCCACCGGAACCCGGGAAGATGAAGGCGAAGAAGAACGCGCCGCCGAACGGGCGCGCGCCCTCGCGCTGCTCATGGCTGGCGCCGAAATAGGCGGTGAGCTGACGGCTGAACATGTAGCTGCCGGACATGCCGAACTTGTCGCGCACCACCTTGAGCACCTGCGGCATGGCAGCTGCGGAAACCGCGCCGACTTCGGCATGGGTGCTGCCCGCTGGCGTCAGGCCGGGTTTCAGCGCCAGGTAATCGCTGCCAACGCCGTCCCAGATCGAACGCGCCGCGCCGCTGGTGACGTTGGGCTGGCTGCGTGCAAAAGCTTCGAGGCGGTAGTGGCCGGCGCGGCCCCAGGTTGCCTTGATGAACTGGTTGTCGGAGTTGACGCGGGCGCCGCGGATTCCGGCGTGGCTGCCGTCGGCCGGGCGGGTATACGCCAGTGCCAGGCGGGCGACCAGCCCGTCGGACCAGTTGTTGAAGCGCAGCCAGTTGGTGTTGCGCTCGTCATTGATGTCGATGTAGCCGATGCCCAGGGCGCCGGAGAACAGCCAGCCGCCGGAAAGCTCGCGCGGCTGGCCGAAGTCGGGGACGCAGGGGTACAGGTGGCCGCTTGGCGTGCGCTTGCGCTCGGCGCTGAGCCAGCTCATGCCGTCGGCGTTGCAACCGTACTGCGCCATGCCGTCGGGATCGATGGCGTTGCCAAGCTGCAGGTCGACGCCGGCGCCGCTGTCCTGGGCAAACGCGGGGAAGGCGAACGTGCCGAGCAGGGCAAGGCAAAGCGGGTGGTGGCGTGCGATGCGGCGGTTACCTGGGTTCATGTCAGACCTCCTGCGCGTCGATGCCGCTATTTGTGCAGCCGTGGGCCCGAGGGATGGTTGGATCCGTGCACCTGGGAGTGGCAGCTGATGCAGCCGCGCGCAATCAGGCGTTCATCCGCTCCGGGCTGGCCGGCCAGCGAGGTGCCGGTGTGCAGGTCGTTGGGATGGCGCACGTGCGAATGGCACTGCTGGCACAGGAAGGGCACCGGCGCTACCAGCAGCGCCTGCTGGTTGGAGCCGTGCGGGGTGTGGCAGTTCAGGCAGCTGTCGCGCACTGGCGCGTGCTCGAACAGCATCGGCCCGCGCTTCTCGGCATGGCACTGGTAGCAGGTCTCGTTGACCGTATCGGTCTTGAGCAGGCTGGCGTTGATGGTGCCGTGCGGGTTGTGGCAGTCGGCGCAGCTCATCTGGCCTTCGGGTAGCGGCATGTGCGAACGGCGATTGAACTGCTGGCGCACGTCCTGGTGGCATCCGGCGCAGGTTTCGCTGATCGATGGCTTGGCCAGCAGCCCCTCCGACGAGAACTTCGCCATGGGGTTGTGGCAGTCGCTGCACGACAGGTCGTTGCGCTGGTGCACCGAGCCCGCCCACTGGTCGCGCTGGCCGCCGGAGTGGCAGCCGAGGCAGCTCGTGGCCTGGGTGGCGACATCGGTGCCGCCGTCCTTGGTGAAGGCGATGATCGAGCCGGGCGTGGTGGGCGATTCGATGTGGCGCGATCCGCCGCCGTGGCAGGATTCGCAGGTGGCGGTGCCGGGATCGGCGGCCAGCGCGGCGTTCATGCCCAAGGCGTGGATGGTGTGCGCAAAGTTCGCGGTCTCCTGCGTGTGGCAGGCGGTGCAGACCGTCTCGCCCACGGCACGCGCATCCGGGCTGTCCGGATTGTGCGCGACCGGGGCGTTGGCGAAACCCGGGGCGGCGTTGAAGCCGTGCGGCGATACCGGCTGCTCGCTTCCGAAATGCGTCGAAGGCAGGCTGCTTTTGGGAGCCTGTTGTGCCGCGACCGGTGCCAGGAAACCGGCGCCAAGCAGGACGGCCGCGGCGAGTGCCAACAGACTTCCGATGAAAACCCGCATCGCCCTTTCTCTCCCTTTGGCTGGCCCGACTTGAAATCGGCTGGCGTGTAACCGGCGTTACAGGAGTGTTGTCTGACGTTCAGCTTTCGTCAAGCTGCACTGCACATCAACTCAGCGGGGGAGGGCGCCGCGAAGGAACATATGGGCAGCGGACCGCGCCTCGGCGCATACCGCCGAGTGATCCGCGGGCGTGCGCATGCCGTTGATGCTGCGGATGATCGTGCCGCCGAAGACCATCATGTAGAACTGGTTCGCAGCCTCAGCGGGGCATTCGACCGCCAGCGTTCCCGCCTTCGCCTGGCGGGCGAAATAATCCGCCAGGCGAGCATGCGCGGGCTCCACGCCATGCTCGAAGAACCAGTCGCGCAGCTCCGGAAAGGCGAGGCCTTCGCCGATGATGATGCGGTGGCTGACGGTGCGCTCCGGTGACAGCATTTCCACGGAGAGGCGCTCGGCAGCGGCCGGCAGCGCGTCGGCGGGCGTGAGGCCGGGGTCGTCGAGGATGTCGAGGCCTTCGCCGAAGGAGCGGATGCTGCGCTCCATGACCGCGTGTGCCAGGCCCTCCTTGTCACCGAAGGCGGCATAGAGCGTGGACAGCGAACCACCTGCGCGGGTCACGATGTCCGACAGGCGGGCGTTGCGGTAGCCCTTTTCCATGAAGACTTCGGTGGCTACTTCGAGGAAGCGGTCAGCGCGGTCTTTCGCGCGTCCCGTTGGCCGGTCCGGCCGGGGCTTGCGGCCCGGGACCTGCGCCACGTCGTCGGAGGGCGGGGGTGGTGGATTGGTCATGGTCCTGCTCCGGTCGCCATGCCTAGGCCAGCGCGATCCGGATCGCCGCGGCGGCGGCGAGTGGGGCCAGGACGATCGCGGCCACCAGCCCCGCGGCCAGCAGCAAGAGGCCGCCCATGGGGTCGAATCCCTGCGCCGCGGCGGTGACGCTGCCGGCACCGAACACCAGCACCGGCACGTACAGCGGCAGCGCCAGCAGCGCGACCAGGATCCCGGAGCGGCGCATGCCCACGGTGAGCGCGGCGACCACCGCGCCGAGCAGCGCCAGCAGGGGCGTGCCCAGCGCAAGGGCCGCGAACAGCACCGGCCAGTGCTCGCGTGGCAGGGCCATCAGCTCCGCCAGCAGCGGCATGGCGATCAGCAGCGGCAGCGCCGTGGTCGCCCAGTGCGTGGTCACGCGCACCAGCACCAGCCAGGCCAGCGGCACCGGCGCCAGCAGCCATTGTTCAAGCGAACCATCCTCGGCGTCGCCGCGGAACAGGGTGTCCAGCGCGAGCAGCCCGGACAGCAGCACCGCCACCCACAGCGCGCCCGGTGCAACCCGCGCCAGCATCACCCGGTCATTGCCCAGCGCCAGCGCGAACAGTACGAGGACCAGCAGTGCGAACAGCGCCGGCTGCAGGGCATCGCCGCGCCTGCGCCACAGCAGCTGCAGGTCACGGGTGGCGAGCGCGCGCGCGGCCGACCACATCACGACGGCCGCTCCAGCACCAGCAGCCGGGTGCGCACCGGTGGCGCGGCATAGGCACCGTGGGTGGTGACCATGGCCCCGCCGCCTTCGCGCAGGTGCGCCTGCACCATCCGGTTCACCAGTTCGATGCCTTCCAGATCGAGGTTGGCGTAGGGCTCGTCCATCAGCCACAGCGGCGCCGGCGACAGCCACAGTCGCGCCAGCGACAGGCGCTTGCGCTGGCCGGCCGACATCTGGCGCGCGAGCGCGTCCTCGTAGCCGGCCAGGCCGACGGTCGCCATCGCGTCTTCCAGCGACATGCCCGGGCGGCTGCCGTGCAGGCCGCAGAGGAAGCGCAGGTTCTCCAGTGCGCTGAGGTCGGCCTTCTGCCCGGGCAGGTGGCCGAGGTAGCCGATCACCCGCGCGCGCAGCGCCGGGAGCGCGGGCTGGCCCTGGAACCGGATCGCGCCGCCGTCGGCGTGCAGCAGTCCGGCCAGCACCTTGAGCAGGGTGGTCTTGCCGGCGCCGTTGTCGCCCTGGACCAGCAGCGCCTCTCCGGTCCCCACCTCGAAATCGACCGGGCCGAACACCGGCATCTCGTTGCGCGTGAAGCGCAGGGCCTGTGCGGAAAGTAGCGCGGGTGCTGGGCTGGCGGCTGGGGGCATCGTGCGGTACGGGCCGCGACGGCGACCGGGGCCGCTATTCTAGCCAGTCGACCGCGGCTTCGGGTCCGGGCCGTGCCGGCCGTTTCGCCTGCATGCGCAGGCGCACCGGATCGCCGCGCAGCCACCACAGGGCACCGAGCTGGCCGAAGCGCTGGGCGAGGGCGTCGAGTTCGTCGCTGCCGATGTCGAAGATCACCCAGCCGGGTTCGCGCCAGCTGCGGTTGGTCGCGGAGGAGAATGCGGGCAGGTGCTCCAGGCCACGATCGGTGAGTTCGGCCTCGAGTACGGCATCCTCGAGCCGGTTGGAGGCTTCGGCGCGCGGCTGCGAAAACGGATTCCAGGCCGACAGCAGCGCGAAGCTCCGCACCCCGGGATGCAGCAGCTCGAGCCCCGGCGCCGGCAGGCCGACGCGGATGTCGTGCCAGTCACCATCGCGCGCCCAGCGGTATTCCGCCTGCAGGTACGCGGCGGCAAGGCGCTCGGCGTCGGCGTCGGAGACGGGAGGCAGGGGCTTCGACATATCCCGGATTTAACGCCAGTCGGAGGCCTGCGTAAACTCGCGTCTCACCGGCAGCGGCCGGATGCGGAGGACATGCGGATGCCGGGTACAAAACTCCCGAAGGTGGGGACGACCATTTTCACCGTGATGTCGCAGCTCGCGGCGGAGCACGGTGCCGTGAACCTCGGGCAGGGCTTCCCCGATTTCGATGTTCCGGCGCGCCTGGTCGATGCCGTCGACCGCGCGATGCGCGCCGGACACAACCAGTACCCGCCGATGACCGGCGTGGCCGCGCTGCGCGAGGCGATCGCCGACAAGACCGCGGCGCTGTACGGGTATCGCCCGGACCCGGACGCCGAGGTCACGGTGACCAGCGGCGCCACCGAGGCGATCTTCAACGCCGTCCACGCCGTGGTCCGCGCCGGCGACGAAGTGGTGGTGCTGGACCCGGCCTACGACTGCTACGAGCCGGCGATCGACCTTGCCGGCGGGCGCGCCGTGCACGTGCCGCTCGACCCGGCCACGTTCGCCCCCGACTGGGCGCGGGTGCGATCCGCGATCGGCCCGAAGACGCGCATGCTGATCGTCAACTCGCCGCACAACCCCTCCGGCGCGATGCTCGACGCCGACGACATGGCCGAGCTTGCCGCCATCGTCGAGGACAGCGGCGTCTGGCTCATTTCCGACGAGGTCTACGAGCACATCGTCTTCGACGGCGCGCGCCACGAGTCGGCGCTGCGCTGGCCGGCGCTGCGCGCGCGCGCCTTCGTGGTGTCGAGCTTCGGCAAAACCTACCACTGCACCGGCTGGAAGCTCGGCTACTGCATCGCACCGCCGGGGCTGTCGCTCGAGTTCCGCAAGGTGCACCAGTACAACGTGTTCTGCAGCTTCGCGCCGGCGCAGCATGCGTTCGCGGAGATGCTGCGCGAGGAGCCGGAGCACTACCTCGGACTGGGGGCCTTCTACCAGTCAAGGCGCGACGCGTTCCGCCAACAGCTGCTGGGCACGCGGCTGCGGCCGCTGCCGGTGCCCGGCGGCTACTTCCAGCTGGTCGACTACTCCGAAGTCAGCGACCTTGCGGACGTCGAGTTCTGCCGCTGGCTGACCATCGAGCACGGCGTCGCCTCGATCCCGCTGTCGCCGTTCTATGAAACCCCGCCGCCCGGGCAGCGCCTGGCACGGCTGTGCTTCGCCAAGACGCAGTCCACGCTGGATGCAGCCATCGAGCGCCTCACCCACCTGTAGGAGCAGCTACAGCTGCGACCGCGACGCCGCCCCGCGGCCATCGTCGCCCGCGGCGTCCGGGCAGACTAAGATCGGGCCATGGACAACCTGCGCATTTCCCTGGTCCAGGGCGAAACGCTCTGGCACGACCCCGCCGGCAACCGTGAGTACTACGGCGGCCTGATCGCATCGCTGCGCGGCATCACCGACCTGGTGCTGCTGCCGGAAACCTTCACCAGCGGCTTCAGCAACGATGCCATCGACCAGGCCGAAGGCATGGACGGGCCGACCGTGCAGTGGATGCGCGACCAGGCCGCGACGCTGGGCGCGGTGGTAAGCGGCAGCGTGCAGCTGCGCGACGGCGGCGATGTCTACAACCGCATGATCTGGGCCGCGCCCGACGGCGGCCTGCAGCACTACGACAAGCGCCACCTGTTCACCTATGCGCGCGAACACGAGCGCTACGCCGCCGGCCGCGACCGCCTGGTGGTGGAGCTCAGGGGCTGGCGGATCAATCCGCTGGTCTGCTACGATCTGCGTTTCCCGGTGTTCGCGCGCAACACGCTCGACGCCGATGGCCGGCCCGCCTTCGACCTGCAGCTGTACGTGGCCAACTGGCCCGCCGCGCGCGCCTATGCCTGGAAGACGCTGCTGCGCGCGCGCGCGATCGAGAACCTCTGTTACGTGGCCGGCCTGAACCGCGTGGGGCGCGACGGCAACGGCCTGGCCTACAGCGGCGACAGCGCGGTGATCGACTTCCTGGGTGCACCGCTCAGCGAATGCGCCGACGAGGAGGTCGTGGTGACCACGACCCTCCTTGCCGACACGCTGGCTGCCCATCGCGAACACTTCCCGGCGCTGCTCGACGGCGACGCCTTCAGCCTCGCGACCGGCTGACCTTTTTCAGGCGCCGCGTCGCCCGCCGCCGCCGCCGCCGCGGGGGCCGCGATTGCCGCCCGGACCCGCACCCGCGGGGCGACCGCCGCCCGGGCGTCCACCCGCGGGGCGTCCAGCGCCAGGCTTGCCACCACCGGGCCTGCCGGCGCCGCCCGGCTTGCCGCCGGGCCTGCCCGCACCGCCAGCTCCACCGGGCCGTCCAGCGCGACCTGCGCCCGGGCCACGGGGGCCGGCACCCGGCGTTGCGTGATCGGAGGGGAACGACGGTGCCTTGCCATACGGATTCCCCGCGCGGGCGGGTCTTCCCGCGCCACCCGGGCGTCCGCCGCCGGCCGGCTTGCGGCCAGCGGGCTTGCCTGCGCCCGGGCCGGCGTTGCGGTGCCCGGTCGGGCCGGTGTCGACGCCATCGGGCACGTACCAGCTGCGGAACGCGGCCGGGTTGCCCTCGGGCAGGGCGCGCTTGTCCTTGCGCTGCTTGAGCGGATTGTTCGACTGTCGCGCGGCTGCCTCGCCGGTGACCGTGAGGCCGCCGGATGGCTTGCGCGGTCCGCCGCCACGACGGCCGCGGTCCTCGCGCACGTTGTCGAAGCGCCGCAGCTCGCGGCCTTCGTCGGCCGTGCTGTGGCCACCGACGTAGCCCTGGCTGCGGTGCTCGCCACCCACCTGCACGGTGGACTTGGCCGCCCGGCGCTGGCCGATCACCGGCAGCAGGGTCAGTGCGGCCGGTGCGCCATCCTCGAGCCCGAGCTTGCTGCGCAGGGCCTGGACCTTGTCATCCACCAGCTCCTGCGACTGCCCGCGCAGCAGCGGCTGCGGCAGCTCGACCGGTCCGTAGCGGACGCGCTTGAGGCGGCTGACCTGGCAGCCCTGCGACTCCCACAGGCGGCGCACTTCCCGATTGCGGCCTTCCTTCAGCAGCACCTGGAACCACTCGTTGGAGTCAGTGCCGCCGATGCGCTTGATCTCGTCGAACTTCGCCGGACCGTCGTCCAGCGCGACGCCGCGCTTGAGCACGTCGACGATGCTTTCCGGCACCGTCTCCTGGCCTTCGGGCGCACGCACGCGGCAGACGTACTCGCGCTCGATCTCGAACGAGGGATGCATCATCGCGTTGGCCAGCTCGCCGTCGGTGGTGAGCAGCAGCAGGCCGGTGGTGTTGATGTCCAGGCGGCCGATCGCGATCCAGCGCGCGCCCTTCAGCGCGGGCAGCGAATCGAAGATCGTGGGCCGGCCCTCGGGATCCTCGCGCGTGGTGACTTCGCCCTCGGGCTTGTTGTAGAGCAGCACGCGCGCCGGCTCGGTCAGCGCGCTGGCAACGAAGCTGCGGCCGTCGAGGTCGACGCGGTCACCGCCGCCGATGCTCATGCCGACCTGGGCGACCTCGCCATTGACCTTGACCAGGCCCTCGGCGATGCGCTGTTCCAGCGCGCGGCGCGAGCCCAGGCCCGCCTGTGCGAGCACCTTGTGCAGGCGCTCCTCCATGCGCGGGGCGTCGGCCGTGGTGGCGGTGTCGGTGGTGCGCTTGAGCGACAGCTTGCGGCCGCCCGTCTTGTCTTCGGTCATTCCTGTTCCACTCCGATGCTGTCGCCGTCAACGGCGAGGGCATCTTCTTGTTGTGCCGCGTCTTGCGGCAGGGAGGATGCAGATCCAGTGGAGTCCACGGTGTCTGCGTCTGGTTCGGTTGGGGTTTCTGTTTCAAGTTCGATGTCGCCGACCGGCATCGCGCCGTCGTCGTCGTTTGCTTCCGGTTCGAAGCGCAGCTGCGGCTCGAGTTCGCCGAAATCCTTCAGCTCCGACAGCGGCGGCAGTTCGTCCAGGCGCTTGAGGCCGAAATAGTCGAGGAAGCCCTTGGTGGTGCCGAGGAGCTCGGGCCGGCCCGGCATGTCGCGGTGGCCGACGACGCGGATCCACTCGCGCTCTTCCAGCGCCTTGATGATGTTGCTGTTGGTGGCGACGCCGCGGACCTGTTCGATCTCGCCGCGGGTGATCGGCTGGCGGTAGGCGATCAGGGCCAGGGTCTCGAGCGTGGCGCGGGTATATTTCACCTGGCGCTCGGTCCAGAGCCGCGCGACCCAGGCGTGGACGTCGGCCTGCACCTGGTAGCGCCAGCCCGAAGCGACCTCGACCAGCTCCACGCCGCGCCCGGCGGATTCATCCTGAAGCGCCGCGAGCGCCTGCGCCACGGCGCCTTCCGGCGCGGGCTCGTCCAGCGGGAACAGGCCGTTGAGCTGCACCACGGTCAGCGGCTGGCTGCTGGCCAGCAGCGCGGCCTCGACGATGCGTTTGATCAGTTGTGGATCCATGTGCGTCCTGTTGCGGAATGCGATGTGTCAGCGCGCCGGGGCGCCGTTGTTCGCGGCGGTGCCTTCGTCGTCGAACTCGCTGGACAACTCCAGCGGCCGGTCGTCCTCGCGGACCAGGGCCAGCGATTTGACGTAGATCGGACCAAGGGCTTCCTCCTGCACCACCTCCAGCAGCTGCTCCTTGGCGAGCTCGAGGATCGACAGGAAGGTGACCACCACGCCGAGCCGGCCTTCGCGCGCTTCGAACAGCTGCTCGAAGCGGTGGAAGGCGCCATCCTCCAGGCGGGCGAGGAGTTCGCCCATGCGCTGGCGCACGCTCAGTGCCTCGCGCTTGATGGCGTGGCCGGTGAACAGCTCGGCGCGCTTGAGCACGTCGTGCAGGGCCATCAGCATTTCGCGCAGGTCCACCGCTGGCGGCAGCCGCACTTCGGCGCGCTCGGGGACGTGCGCGCTGGCAACGCTGGTGTCACGGTCCAGGCGCGGAAGGGTGTCGATGTCCTCGGCAGCCTGTTTGAAGCGCTCGTACTCCTGCAGCCGGCGGACCAGGTCGGCGCGCGGGTCGTCCTCGAGGCCTTCATCCGCCGGAGGCCGCGGCAGCAGCATCCGCGACTTGATCTCGGCCAGGATCGCGGCCATGACCAGGTATTCGGCCGCCAGTTCGAATCGCAGCTCCTGCATCACGTCGATGTAGGCGACGTACTGGCGGGTGATCTCGGCCACCGGTATGTCGAGGATCTCGAGGTTCTGGCGGCGGATCAGGTACAGCAGCAGGTCGAGCGGACCCTCGAAGGCTTCGAGGATGACCTCGAGCGCGTCCGGCGGGATGTACAGGTCCTGCGGCACCTGCAGCAGGGGCTGGCCATGCACCATCGCCAGCGGCATTTCCTGCTGCAGCGGACGGCTCCCGGACGCAGGGGCGTCGGGCGCTGACATGGCGGCGGTGTCTGAACCGGCTTGGGTCATCGGGTCGCGGCCCCCTCCGGGCCACTGGAACTGTGGGACGTCACGCACCCGGTCCTGATATGGAACCGCGGAATACGTCTGTGCAGCGAAAGCCGCGGGTAGTGCAGCCTGACCACTCCACCCGGGCGCGACGGCAGGACCGTGGCGGCGCGTGGTGGCAGTGAAGTCGTGGGCGGGCCGGTGGGGGCAGGACGGGCCGGGATCGCACCGCCCCTGCGTTCCTGCAACCGGAACCGCGGCTCAGGGTACGGGCAGGCAATATCGATTGTCCAGCCCAGAGGGGCCGCGGCTTCATCGCCGGTTGCGGCTAGGATGGCGGCCATTGCCGCGAGTGGAGCGAGTTCGATGTGGTATGCGATCGAAGGGCGTGACGGTGCCGACGTGCTGGACAGGCGTGCCGCCGCGCGCGAAGCGCACCTTGCGCGCCTGCACGCGCTGCGCGACGAAGGCCGCCTGCTGCTGGCCGGCCCGTGTCCGGCAATCGATTCCGAAGACCCGGGCCCGGCCGGTTTCACCGGCAGCATCGTAATCGCGGGCTTCGAGTCGCTCGAGGAGGCGCGGGCCTGGGCCGATGCCGATCCCTATGTCGCCGCCGGCGTCTACGCGAGCGTCGAAGTGCGCCCGTTCCGGCGCGTGCTGCCCTGAGCAGCCGCCGCGTGCGCATGGTCGCCTGCGCGGGCCGCCGGATCGGAAAGCCGCCGCGGCGCAGCATGCGCGGCCTTTGCGGTAGCTGGATGTAAACGTTTACATTTGATCCGTCCAGCACAGGCAAGGGTCGATGGCGGTCACGATCAAGGACGTCGCGCGCGAATCCGGGGTGTCGGTGGCGACCGTGTCGCGCGCCATCAACGGCCACGACAACGTCGCCCCGGCGGTGCGCGAGCGCGTACTCCGGGTGGCGCGGGAGCTCGACTATGCCCCGCACCAGGCCGCGCGAGCGCTCAGCAGCCGGCGCACGCACACCGTGGGCGTGGTGCTGCCCGACCTGCACGGCGAGTTCTTCTCCGAGCTGATCCGCGGCATCGGCCAGGTGGCGCGCGCCAACGGCCTGCACCTGCTGGTATCCAGCGACCATGGCGAGCCGACGGAGCAGGGCGCGGCGCTGCAGGCGATGCGCGGCCGCGTCGACGGCGTGCTGGTGATGGCGCCGACCGACGAAGGCTCGCGGTTCCTGGCCCGTCATCTCACCCCCGCGCTGCCCGCCGTGCTGATCAACACCGTCGACCCCGGGGGCACCCGGCCGGCCGTGGGCGTGGACGGCTACGGCGGCGCGCGGACGATGGTCCGGCACCTGGTTGCCAGCGGCCATCGCCGGATCGCCTTCGTGTCCGGGCCTGCCGACAACCACGATGCCCGCGAACGCCGGCGCGGCTACGAGGACGAGCTGGCCGCGAGCCTTCCCGGCAGTACGCCACACGTGCTGGAAGGAGACTTCAGTGAAGCGTCCGGGCTCCATGCCGCCGGCCGGCTGCTTGCCGGCGCCAGCCGTCCCGACGCCGTGTTCGCGGCCAACGACGCGATGGCGGTCGGCTGCATGCGCGGACTCGTCGATGCCGGCGTGGCGGTGCCGGCCGACATCGCGCTCGCAGGCTTCGACGATATTCCCTTGGCACGCCATCTCCAGCCTGCGCTCACCACCATGCGGGTGGACATCGCCGAGCTGGGGGGCAGGGCGCTGGAGGCGCTGCTCGAGCATCTGTTGACCGGTTCCGGGGCCGCGGAGCCGGCTGCGGCACCGGCTGCGCTGTCGCCCCGCCTGATCGTGCGCGCGTCCACCGCGACCGCGCGTATTCACGCCGTCGCCCGCGACGGTTCCTGAACATCCGGAGACGGCGGCTATCGCCGGTCGCTCATCGTAGACCGCCCTGGGAGGGGACACACCATGACATCGAACCACAACCACCCGCGGAGCCGACACCCGGTCATTTCACCGCGGCGCAGCCTGCTGTGCTGCGCGCTTGCGGCTGCGATGCTGCTGTCCGCGCCGGCCCTTGCCCAATCGACCGCCGCGACGCTGCGCGGCCAGGTCCTGGTCGATTCGGCTCCCGCGACAGAAGCCACGGTGACGGCCACCAATACCGCGACCGGCCTGACGCGCAGCGTTGAGGCCAGCAACGGCAGCTACAGCCTGGCCGGCCTGCCGCCGGGGCCGTACCGGGTCGACGTGGTCGCCGGTGGCGACACCAGCAGCCAGGAGGTGTCCCTGCGCATCGGCCAGACGGCGACCCTGGACCTGCAGGCGGGTGGCCTGGCCGAAGCCGCCCCGTCAGGCGAAGCGACGGAGTTCGACACCGTCGTGGTCACCGCTCCGCCCATGGTTGAAATGCGCACCTCCGAAGTCGCGACCTACGTGTCGCAGCGGCAGATCGAAGCGCTGCCCCAGGCGTCGCGCAACTTCCTCGCCTTCGCCGACACGGTGCCGGGCATGATTTTCGAAACCGGCTCCGATGGCTCCAGCAAGCTGCGCGGCGGATCCCAGAGCTCGAACGGCATCAATGTCTTCATCGACGGCGTGGGCCAGAAGAACTATGTGCTGAAGGGCGGTGTCAGTGGCCAGGATTCCAGCAGCGGAAGTCCGTTCCCGCAGCTCGCCATCGGCGAGTACAAGGTCATCACCTCGAACTACAAGGCCGAGTACGACCAGATCAGCAGCGCCGCGGTCACCGCGGTGACGCGCTCGGGCGGCAACGAGTTTGAAGGCAGCTTCTTCCGCGACTACACCTCCGACAGCTGGCGCTCGCGAACCCTGCGCGAAGAGGCGGACGGCGCGAAGGTGCCTTCGAGCGAGGAGCAGTACGGCGCCGCGTTCAGCGGTCCGATCATCCAGGACCGGCTGTTTTTCTTCGTCACCTACGAGGCCAAGGAGATCGACCGCCCGCGCGACGTCCGCATCGGGGATACCGCGTTCAATCCCGCGCACCTGACGCCGGAGCTCGCGGCGAACCTCGGGTCGTACATCGCCCCGTTCCAGCAGGACATGTATTTCGGCAAGCTCACCTGGTATGCCAACGACGACCACATGGTCGATCTGTCGGTCAGGCGCCGCGACGAAGAGGAGCTGCAGGGGATCGGCGACGGCCCGAACACGCCGTCGTACGGCTCCAGCAAGATCAACGACAGCACCCGCATCGACCTGCGCTGGCAGTGGACGGGTGACGACTGGTTGAACGACTTCCACCTGACGTCCGAGGACGACTACTGGAGCCCGCGGCCGATCACGATCGGCCCGGGCCTGGACATCCGCAACACCCTGGTCAACCAGGTCGATGGCAGCACCATACTCAACCTCGGCGGTGGCCGCGATTACCAGAACAAGGGGCAGAAAGGCTATTCGCTGCAGAACGATTTCACGTTCACCGGATTCGAGGCGCACACGCTCAAGGCCGGCATCAAGTTGAAGTCCGTGGATGTCGAATCACTGGAGCAGCAGCCCTACAACGCCCAGTACCGGGTGGACTACTACGAGAACCTGGAAGCGGGACGCACCAGCGTCGATGCGTTCGTGCCCTGGCGGGTGGAATTCGGGGCGCCACTCGGCGGCGAGGACCGCGCGGTGAAGTCGAACAACAGGCAGTTCGGCATCTACCTGCAGGACGACTGGCAGGTGAACGACAAGCTGATCCTCAACATGGGACTCCGCTACGACTACGAGGAGACGCCGGCGTTCGAGGACTTCGTCACTCCCGCCGATCTTGCGGCTGCGCTCAGGGCATGGCCCAACCTGCAGGGCCCGAACGTGGACTACGACATCGAGGACTACATCAGCAACGGTCGCAACCGGAAGCCGGACAAGGACAACTGGGCGCCGCGGCTGGGATTCTCGTATGACCTCTTCGCCGACCAGCGCCACGTGCTGTTCGGCGGCATCGGGCGGTCCTATGACCGCAACCTGTTCGACTACCTGGCGTTGGAACAGACCAAGAACACCTTTCCCGGCTACACCTGGTTCTTCGATACGCCGGACCATGACTGCTCGGCAGCCGGGCCGACCTGCCTGGAATGGGATCCGTCCTACTACGACATCCAGAACCTCTACTCGCTGGTCGCCGACAGCCCCAACCTGGGCGCCGAGGTCAACCTGATCAACAACGACCTCGAGACGCCGTATTCGGACCAGCTCAGCATCGGCATCCGCAACAGCTTCACGCTCGGCGGCCGGGACTGGAACACGTCGACCACGCTGGCCCACGTGCGCAGCTACGAGGGCATCCTGTTCACCCTGGGCAACCGCTGGCCGGACGGCAGCTTCCGCGACCCCGCCAATCCGGACGCGACCTGGGGCGGCCAGCCCTGGGGCCAGCCGATCCCGGGCTACGGCACCTTGATCATCGCCGACAACGGCATCGAGACGAAGTTGAACTCGCTGCTGTTCTCGCTCGACAAACCATTCACCCGTGATTCGCCCTGGAGCGTCACCGTCGCGTACACATACAGCGACGCGAAGGAGAACCGCTTCAATGCGGCCAATGCGGACGAGCACTACCTCTTCGATAGCCCCGACCTTGACGGGCAGCGGTTCCTGACCGCGGTCGGCGTCCCGAAGCACCGCCTGGTCGCGACCGGCATCGCGGAGTGGGCGGGCGTCACTTTCTCCAGCAAGCTGACCCTGGCGAGCCCGTCGCCAAAGGATTCGGTCAACTGCTACAACGTCGACGTTCCCGGCAACTGCTACTTCGACGAGTTCATCCCCGATGGTTCGATCGGGTTCAAGCAGTTCGACGTCGCCATCCAGAAGGTGTGGGAGACCGGGACCGACATCAGGTTCCGTGTCCGCGGCGACTTCATCAACGTGTTCAACTGGCAGAACCACCTCGACTACAACACCGGCCGCGGCGACCCTGGAAATCCGAACCCCGAGTTCGGCCGGCGCAGCGGCAACGGCACCGTGTGGCCACCGAGGATGTTCAAACTGTCCCTTGGCTTCGACTGGTAGGAGCCGATCAAGGCAATGCGAGCTGTCAGATTCCATCGTTTGAAATGTGTGCTGCCTTTGCTTGCCGTCCTGCTGTTTGCAGGCTGCGGGCGGGAGGCGCCGGAGTCCGAGGTATCACCTCCGCGGCCGGGGCCGATCGAGGAGGTGGTGGTGACCGCGCCGCCTCCCGATGCCGTGGCGCCGGCGGCGGCCGGGCAGCTGCCGCCGCTGTTCGACGACATCGAGAAACGCACCTTCCAGTTCTTCTGGGACACCACCGACGAGCGCAACGGCATGACGCCCGACCGCTTCCCGTCGCGGCCCTTCGCAAGCGTGGCGGCAATCGGCTTCGCGCTGACGGCGTACCCGATCGGGATCGAGAACGGCTGGATCAGCCGGCGGCAGGCGGTGGACCGGACCCTGCTGACGCTGGAGTTCCTGCTCGAGTCGCCCCAGGGGCCGGAAGAGACCGGCACCATCGGCCATCGCGGATTTTTCTACCATTTCCTCGACATGCGTACCGGGCATCGCTACGAGCCCTGGGTGGAGCTGTCGAGCGTCGACACCGGGCTGATGATGCTTGGCGTGCTGTTCGCGCAGAGCTACTACGACGGCGACGGCCCGCGCGAGCAGCGGATCCGCGAGGTCGCCGACGAGCTTTACCGGCGCATCGAGTGGCCCTGGCTGCAGCAGCGGCCGCCGCTGATCTCGATGGGCTGGTATCCGGAACGCGGCTTCATCGAGCATGACTGGACCGGCTACGACGAGGCGATGCTGGTCTACATCCTGGCGCTGGCCTCGCCCACGCACCCGATCGGGCCCGAGGCGTGGGACGCGTGGACACGGACCTACGACGACAGCTGGGGCATTTTCCAGGGCCAGGAATACCTCAGCTTCGCACCGCAGTTCGGCCACCAGTACACGCACGCCTGGATCGACTTCCGCGGCATCCGCGACGCCTACATGCGCGGCCGCGGCATCGACTATTTCGAGAATTCGAGGCGTGCGACCTACGCCCAGCGCTCGTACGCGATCGAGAACCCGATGGGCTGGAAAGGCTATGGAGCCGATGTCTGGGGTTTGACCGCCAGCGACGGGCCGCAGCGAACCGACGAGCTATACCAGGGCGTGGTGCGCGAGTTCCGCCACTACAGCGCGCGCGGTGCCGGCATCGCGGTCGCGTTCGACGACGGCACCATCGCACCGACGGCCGCGATCGCCTCTCTGCCCTTCGCGCCCGAACTGGTGGTCCCGGCCACCCTGGCGCTGGTGGAGCAGCACGGCGACTACCTGTATTCAAGCTACGGCTTCCTGGATTCGTTCAATCCCAGCTTCGAGTACGACATCCCGCTGAAGACCGGACGCATCGTGCCGGGCAAGGGCTGGGTGGCCAGCGACTACATCGGCATCGACCAGGGGCCGATCCTGATCGGGATCGCGAACCACCGGCGCGAGTTCGTGTGGAACGTGATGAAGCGCAATCCCTATATCCGCGCAGGCCTGGAGCGCGCGGGCTTCACCGGCGGCTGGCTGGCGGAGCTGCAGGCGCAGGATGAGGAGGAGGCCCGGGAGGACGCGGAGGCGCGGGCGCTTGAAGCGTCGGACACCGACAGCGCGAAAGCCACGGGCGCAGGCGCGGCGGGCCGCAGCGCTGCGGATTCCGGTGCGGGCGTGGAAAGCCGCCGCGATGTGCCGGCGCGCGCGCCACCTTCGCCGCCCGCGGACTGACCGGCGATGCCACCCATTCGCGCCGGCCTTGCCATCGTCCTGTTGTTGGCGGCAGTGGCCGGCCTGGCGGCAGGCTGCGCGCGCCAGGCTGCCGACGGCCCGACCACGATCCGCTTCTGGGCCATGGGGCGCGAGGCCCAGCTGGTCGCAGCGCTGCTGCCAGACTTCCAGCGCGAGCATCCCGACCTGCGCGTGGAGCTGCAGGCGATTCCCTGGAGCGCGGCGCACGAGAAGCTGTTGACCGCCTATGCCGCCGACGCGATGCCCGACCTGCTGCAGCTGGGCAACACCTGGATCCCCGAGTTCGCGGCGCTGGACGCGCTGGAACCCCTGCAGGAGCGTATCGACGGGTCCGATGCCATCGCCCCGGATGACTACTTCCCCGGCATCCTGGACACCAACGTCGTGGAGGGCAGCGTGTTCGGCGTGCCGTGGTACGTCGACACCCGGCTGCTGTTCTACCGCAAGGACATCCTGCGCGACGCGGGCGTCGCCGCCCTGCCACGCGACTGGGACGACTGGGCGGCGGCGATGGCCGCGGTCAAGCGCCACGTCGGCCCCGGGCGCTACGCGATCCTGCTGCCGCTCAACGAGTTCGAGCCGCAGCTGTCGCTCGCATTGCAGCAGCCCGACCCGCTGCTGCGCGAGCGCGGCACCCGCGGAAACTTCGACAGCCCGGGCTTCCGCAGCGCGCTGGCGTTCTACGCAAGGATGTTCGACGAGGGTTGGGCGCCGGTGCTGTCGGAAACCCAGATATCCAACGTCTGGGACGAGTTCTTCCGCGGCTTCAATGCCTTCTACCTGTCCGGCCCCTGGAACATCCGCGAATTCCGCAGGCGCGCACCTGTGGAGCTTGCGGACGAGTGGGGCACGCTGCCGCTGCCGGGTCCCGACGGTCCGGGCGCAGGGATCGCGGGTGGCACCAGCCTGGTGCTGCCGCGTGGCGGTGCGCATGCGGACGCGGCCTGGAAGCTCGTTGAATACCTCTCGCGGCCCGGCGTGCAGCGCCGGTTCCATGCCATGAGCGGCAACCTGCCGCCGCGTCGCAGCACCTGGGAGCATCCGGATCTGGCCAATGACCCCTTCGCCGCCGCCTTCCGCGACCAGTTGGAGCGCGTGCGGCCCACGCCCAAGGTGCTGGAGTGGGAGCGGATCGCCCAGGAGATGCGCCTGGTGACCGAGCGCGTGGTGCGCGGCGGGCTGGCGCAGGACCAGGCCGTGCGCGAGTTGGATGCCCGCGTCGATGCCATCCTTGCCAAGCGCCGCTGGATCCTGGCGCAGGAGGATGCCGATGCGCGCTGATGCCGCCGGCTGGATCTTCGTGGCGCCGGCGCTTCTGGTGCTGGGCCTGTTCTTCGCGCTGCCGGTGGCCTCGGCGCTGCTGCTGAGCCTGACCGACTTCGACCTCTACGCGCTGGCCGATCCGGCAAACCTGCGCTTCGTCGCGCTCGACAACTACATCGACCTGCTGCGCACGCCGATCTTCTGGAAGGCGTTGTGGAACACGACCTACTTCGTGGTGGTCGGCGTGCCGCTGTCGATCGCGGTGTCGCTGGCCGCGGCCCTGCTGCTCGACTCGCAGCTTGCGCGCGCCAGGCCTTTCTTCCGCACCGCGCTGTTCGCGCCGGTGGTGACCACCCTGGTCGCGGTCGCGGTGATCTGGCGCTACCTGTTCCACACCAGCTACGGCCTGGTGAACTGGGCGCTGGGGCACATCGGCATCGGCCCCGTCGACTGGCTGGGCGACCCGCTGTGGGCGATGCCGACGATCATCGGCTTCGCGGTCTGGAAAAACTTCGGCTACAACATGATCATCCTGCTCGCCGGCCTGCAGGCGATCCCGCGCGAGCTTTACGAAGCCGCGCGCATCGACGGCGCCTCCGCCTGGCGGCAGCTGGTGCACATCACCCTGCCATCGCTGGGGCCGGTGCTGCTGGTGGTGGCGGTGATCACGGTGTCGGGCTATTTCCAGCTCTTCGCCGAGCCCTATGTGATGACCCGCGGCGACCCGCTGCAGTCGACGGTGAGCGTGCTGTATTTGATGTTCGAGGAAGGCTTCAAGTGGTGGAACCTCGGCCGCGCGTCGGCGGTGGCGTTCATGCTGTTCCTGGTGATCCTGGGCGTGACCACGCTGCTGCTGCGCGTCGGGCGCAGGCGGGACCTGGTATGAGCCGGCCGGTCGGCGGCAGGCGCCTGGACACGCTGCTGGTCAACGGTGCGCTGCTGCTGTTCGCGCTGCTGGCGCTGGCGCCGCTGGCGTGGATGGTCTCGGTGTCGTTCATGCCGACGGGCGAAGCCAGCCGCTTCCCGCCGCCGCTGCTGCCCGCCGCGACCACGCTCGACAACTACCGCGAGCTCTTCGCGCGCACCGGCTTCGGTCGCGCCTTCGCCAACAGCCTGGCGGTGTCGCTGGCGATCACGCTCGGCTCGCTGATCGTGAACACCACTGCAGGCTACGCGTTTGCCAAGCTCCGCTTCCGCGGCCGCGAGCGCCTGTTCCAGGTCCTGCTGGCGGCGCTGGTGGTACCGGCGCAGGTGGCGATGCTGCCGCTGTTCCTGCTGTTGAAGGAGCTCGGCCTGGTGAACAGTCTCGGCGGCGTGGTGGTGCCGGCGCTGGCGGGCGTGTTCGGGATCTTCCTCGTGCGCCAGTACGCGCGCTCGATCCCCGACGCGCTTCTGGAGGCCGCGCGCATTGACGGCGCCGGCGAGCTGCGCATCTTCGTGCAGGTGGTGCTGCCGATGCTGAAGCCGGTGCTGGTGACGCTTGCGATCTTCACCTTCATGGCGGCGTGGAACGACTTCATGTGGCCGCTGATCGTGCTGGCCGAACAGCAGCAGTACACGCTGCCGGTGGCGCTCGCGGCGCTGTCGCGCGAACACATCATGGACGTCGAGATGATGATGGCCGGCGCGGTGGTCACCGTGCTGCCGGTGCTGTTGCTGTTCCTGGGACTGCAGCGCTGGTACATGCAGGGGCTGCTCATGGGCAGCGTAAAGGGTTGAGGAGGATGTGCGCGATGGGTGTGCGGAGCGGAAACCGGTGGCCCCGGGGCCGGGTCGGAGCAGTGCTGCTGGCGCTGGCGGCGTTGGCAGGCTGGTCCATGGCGATGCCGGCCTTCGCCCAGGAGGCGTTGACCACGCGCCTGCTCGACGGCTTCGACGATCCGAGTGCGTGGAGCGTGGTGGCATCCGACCAGGTCGGCGCCGAGATCCGCGCCATCGATGGCGAAGAAGGTCGTGGCCTGTGCCTTGACTACGACTTCAACGGCGTCTCCGGCCACGCCGGCATCCAGCGCGCGCTGCCGCTCGAGTATCCCGGCAATTACCGCTTCGACCTGCGCCTGCGCGGCGATGCGCCCGCCAACGACCTGCAGTTCAAGCTGGTCGACGCCAGTGGCGACAACGTGTGGTGGGTGAACCGCACGGACCAGGAACCGCCGTCACGCTGGACGCCGGTGCACTACAAGGCGCGGCACATCGTGAAAGCCTGGGGACCGGATCCGGATCCCGTGCTGCGCGCCAGCGCGAAGCTGGAGTTGGTGGTCTACAACCGCGTCGGCGGCCGCGGCTCGGTGTGTTTCGACCAGCTCGTCTTCAGCGAGCTGGCGCCGACCGACGACAGCCCCCTGGCTGCAACTGCGCTCGGCACCGCGGGAGACGCCGCTGCCATTGTCGACGGCGATCCCGCCAGCGCCTGGCGCGCCCCGGTGGCCACCGGCGGGCAGCGCCTGGTGCTCGACCTCGGCAGCGTCCGCGAGTTCGGCGGCCTGGTGCTCGACTGGCTGCCCGCGGCACAGGCCTCGCGCTACCGCATCCAGCTGTCCGCGGACGGCATGGCCTGGGCCGGCGTGCGCGAAGTATCCGGTGGCGACGGCGGCCGGGACTGGATCGCGCTGCCGGAGTCCGAAGCGCGCTACGTCGCGCTGGACCTCCTGGCCGGCGCCGGCCCGGAATTCGCGCTGGCCGAAGCCACGGTGAAGCCACTGGACTTCAGCGCCCACCCGAACGACTTCGTGCGCGCCGTTGCCGCAGACCTGCCGCGCGGCCGCTATCCGCGCGGCTTCAGCGGCGAGCAGCCGTACTGGACCATCCTCGGCCTCGACGGCGGCCTGCAGCAGGGCCTGATCGGTGAGGATGGCGCGGTCGAAGTGGCCCGCGGCGGCTTCAGCATCGAGCCCTTCGTGATCGCCGACGGCCGCCTGGTGTCCTGGGCCGACGCCACGCCTCGGCAGTCGCTGCAGGACGGCTACCTGCCGATCCCGAGCGTGGACTGGCGGCACGATGGCTTCTCGCTGCGGGTCACCGCGTTCGCCGCGGGCGATGCGGCGCGCTCGCAGCTGGTGCTGCGCTACCACCTGGCCAACACCACGGGCCGTGCGCAGGAGCTGCAGCTCGCGCTCGCCGCGCGGCCGCTGCAGGTGAATCCGCCGGCGCAGTTCCTCAACACCCTGGGCGGCGTCAGCCCGATCAGCGGCATTGCGGTCGACGGCGGCATGGTGTCGGTGGCCGGCGTGCCGCGGGTGTTCGCCAAGCAGGTGCCTACTGTCTCGTTCGCCTCGGCATTCGACGCCGGCGACGCGGTGCAGCACCTCGCCGCCGGAAAGCTGCCCTCGACCACGCGCGTGGTCGACGATCCCACCGGCCTGGCCTCGGCGGCGCTGGTCTACCGCATGAAACTGGGGCCGGGCGAGGTCGGCAGCATCGACGTGATGGTGCCGATGACCGGCGGCAGCGGCCCGGCGCGGCGCTGGTGGGATGCGGAGGAGCTGCAGCACCGGGTCGCGGCGGAGTGGCGCGGCAAGCTCGACCAGGTGCAGCTGGACCTGCCGCCGCAGGGCCAGGCGCTGGCCGACAGCCTGCGCACCGCGCTCGCGCACATGCTCGTTTCGCGCGTCGGTCCGCGGCTGCAGCCGGGAACGCGCTCGTATTCGCGCAGCTGGATCCGCGACGGCGCGATGATTTCCGAAGGGCTGCTGCGGCTGGGACGTGCCGACGCCGTACGCGATTACGTGGACTGGTACGCGCCTTTCCAGTTCGACAACGGCAAGGTGCCCTGCTGCGTCGATGACCGCGGCAGCGACCCGGTGCCGGAGAACGACAGCCATGGCGAGCTGATCTTCAATATTGCCGAGTACTGGCGCTACACCGGCGACGACGCCTTCCTCGAGCGCATGTGGCCGCACGTGCTGGCCGCCTACGAATACATGGATGTCCTGGCCCTGAGCGAGCGCACCGAGGCCAATCGCGCCCTCGACCCCGCCTTCTACGGAATGATGCCGGCCTCGATCAGCCACGAGGGCTATTCGGCCAAGCCGATGCACTCGTACTGGGACAACTTCTGGGCGCTGCGCGGCTACAAGGACGCGGTGCAAGTGGCCGGGGCGCTCGGGAAAGACGCCGATGCCGCGCGCATGGCCGCATCGCGCGACCGCTTCCGCGCCGACCTGTTGGCTTCGCTGGATGCGGCTGCCGCCCGCCATGGCATCGACTTCCTGCCCGGCGCGGCCGAGCTGGGCGATTTCGACGCCACCTCGACCACCATCGCGCTGGCGCCCGGCGGCGAACTCGCCAAGCTGCCGGCCGACCGCGTGCGCAACACCTTCGAGCGCTACTGGCGCGAGTTCGTCCAGCGCCGTGACGGCCTGCGCGAGTGGGATGCATACACGCCCTACGAATGGCGCAACGTCGGCGCCTTCGTACGCCTGGGCTGGCGTGGGCGCGCCTGGGAGGCGGCGCAATGGTTCCTCGACGACCGCGCGCCGCCGGCCTGGAACCAGTGGGCCGAAGTGGTGACGCCGACGCCGCGCACGCCGTTCTTCCTCGGCGACCTGCCGCACGCGTGGGTGGCCTCGGATTTCGTGCGCTCGGCGCTGGACATGTTCGCGTATGCGCGCGAGTCCGATGACAGCCTGGTGCTTGCCGCCGGCGTGCCCGCTGACTGGCTCGACCAGGGTGTCGGCGTGCGCGGCCTGCGCACGCCGCAGGGCACGCTCGCCTATTCGCTGCGACGTACGGAGGACGTGCTGGTGCTGGAGCTTGCGGACGGGCTCGAGCTGCCGCCCGGCGGCCTGGTGTTGCCGTGGCCGTGGCCCGATGGCGCGCCGGGAGCCACCACGATCGATGGCCGTCCGGCCACGTGGGAGGCCGGTGAGCTGCGCATCATGCAGGTCCCGGCGAAGATCGAGATCAGCGGCGCGGGACGCAGGCCCTGAGGCAGGTCCGCAGCGACGGGGCGCGATGGCTCAGGGACACCAGAGGATCCGCAGCGGCGCCCCAGGCGTGAGGAAGGCCATGCGCACCGGGAACTCCATCGGGTCGTCGCCGTTGAGCACGCGGTCGAGGAGCTCGCGCTTGCGCGCACCGCGGATCAGCAGCAGCCGCGTGTGCGCCGGCGCCAGGCCGGTGGGCGTCAGGCTCACCCGGCGCGTCCACGGGCCGGCGCCCGGGCAGCCGCTGGCATCGACGGCAACATAGGGCCGGGGCGAGGCGAGGGCGTCGGCCAGCCCGATCATGTTCGGGAACAGCGAGCCGACGTGGCCGTCTTCGCCCATGCCCAGCACGACGATGCCGGCCGGATGGGCGGCGTGCATGTTCGCGATCGTCACCGCTTCCTCGATGCTTCGCCCGGGCCGGGTGATCGACTCGAAGCGCGCGGCCTCGGCGTGATCGGCAAGCAGCGACTCCCGGACCAGGCGCGCGTTGCTGTCGGGTTCGTCGGGCAGCAGCCAGCGTTCATCGACCAGGGCGACATCGACCCGGTCCCAGCCCAGCGGCGCGCGGGCGAGCGCGGCGTAGACCGGTCCCGGCGTGCGGCCACCGGACAGCAGCAGCCGCGTCCTGCTTTCGGATTCCAGGCTGCGGCGCAGGGCCGCGGCCAGGGTCACGGCCGCCGCCCAGGCCCACTGCGTGCTGTCCTGGAACGCCTGGAACTCGACGCCGGCGCGCAGTTGGACGCCTCCGTTGGCGCCGGTGGCACTCATCCCGCGGCTCCTTGGCGCTGGCTGGGAAATGCATGCATGCCGGGCGCCGGGGTCCTCTAGTAGGGGAGCGGATCGGAGAGCGTGCGCCCGTTGCTGGCGATCACGTCGGAATACCAGCGCGCACTGTCCTTGGGCGTGCGCTCCTGCGTGCCGTAGTTCACATGCACGATGCCGAAGCGCTTCGAGTATCCGAGCGACCACTCCAGGTTGTCCAGCAGCGACCATGCCATGTAGCCGCGCACGTCGACACCGGCGTCGATCGCGTCGTGGATCGCGGTGATGTGCTTGCGCAGGTAGTCGATGCGCAGCGGGTCGCGTATGCGCCCGCCTTCGGCCACCGTCTGGTCGAAGAAGGCGGCGCCGTTTTCGGTGATGTAGACGGGCAGGTCGCCGTAGGTCTGCTTGAACCACAGCAGCAGGTCGGTCAGGCCCTGCGGGAACACTTCCCAGCCGGTCTCGGTATAGGTGCCCAGCGGCTGCCGCACCACGGCGGTCTTCAAGGGATAGCTGTCGCCGGCGGCGGTCACGCTGCGCGTGTAGTAGTTGATGCCGACGAAATCCAGCGGCTGCCGGATCAGTTCGAAGTCCTCCGCCGGCCAGTCCGGCCAGGCGTCGCCGAAGATCTCCGCAAGCTCCGGCGGGTAGTGGCCGAGCAGGGCGGGGTGCAGGAACTGCTCGTTCATGTAGGCATGCGCGCGGCGCACGGCGGCGGCGTCTTCGGCCGAATCGCTGGCGGCGTACTTCGGCTCGATGTTCACCACCAGGCCGATCTCGTGCTTGCCTTCGGCGCGATAGGCCTGCACCGCGGCGCCGTGCGCGCGCATCAGGTTGTGCGCGGCGATCGGCGCTTCGTAGCGACTGCGATGGCCAGGCGCGAGCGCGCCGTGCAGGTAGCCGCCGTCGGTGACGACCCAGGGTTCGTTGATCGTGGCCCACTTCTTCACCCGGCCGTCGAGCGCGCGGTAGAGGGTGCTGCCGTATTCGGCGAACCAGTCGGCGCAGTCGCGGTTGAGCCAGCCGCCGCGGTCATCGAGCGCCGCGGGCAGGTCCCAGTGGAACAGCGTGGCCAGCGGCTCGATGTCGTTGGCCAGAAGTTCGTCGACCAGGCGCGAATAGAAGTCCAGGCCCTTCTGGTTGACGCGGCCGGTGCCCTCGGGATGGATGCGCGACCAGGACACGCTGAAGCGATAGGCCTTCAGCCCGAGCTCCCGCATCAGCGCGACATCGTCCTTCCAGCGGTTGTAGTGGTCGCAGGCGACGTCGCCGGTATCACCGTTGAGGGTCATGCCCGGCGTGTGCGCGAAGCGCGTCCAGATGCTGGGGCCGGCGCCGTCGGCCAGCGGCGAACCCTCGATCTGGTGGGCCGCGGTGGCGGCACCCCAGAGGAAGCCCTCGGGGAAAACCAGGTCTCTTGCAGCGGTGGAATCGGACATGGGGCAGGGGCTCTGTGGGCTGATCGGCGCGCAGGAATGCGTTGAAAACGGTTACATTGCGAGGATAACGCACAGCCCCCGCAGCCGCACGACGGGGATACCCGGAGTGACGATGGCGCAGGTCAGGCTCGAACACGTCCGCAAGGTCTATCCCGACGGCTTCATCGCCGTCCACGACGCCAGCTTCGAAGCCGGCGACGGCGAGCTCCTTGTGCTGGTCGGACCGTCGGGCTGCGGCAAGTCGACCCTGCTGCGGATGATTGCCGGCCTGGAGACGGTCGACGGCGGCACGATCAGCATCGGCGACCGCGTGGTCAACGACGTCGCCCCGCGCGACCGCGACATCGCCATGGTGTTCCAGAACTACGCCCTGTACCCGCACATGAGCGTGGCCGGGAACCTGGCCTTCGGCCTGAAGCTGCGCGGCATGGACAAGGCGGCGATCGCGGAGCGGGTCGCGGGCGCGGCGAAGACGCTGGGGCTGGAGGACATGCTGGAGCGCAAGCCGGCGGCGCTTTCGGGCGGCCAGCGCCAGCGCGTGGCGCTCGGGCGCGCACTGGTCCGGCAGCCGCAGGTGTTCCTGCTCGACGAGCCGCTGTCCAACCTCGACGCCCGCCTGCGCGCGGCGATGCGGGTGGAGATCGCGCGCCTGCACCGCAGCCTGGGGACCACGATGGTCTACGTCACCCACGACCAGGTGGAGGCGATGACCCTCGGCCAGCGCATCGTGGTGCTCGACGGCGGCCGCATCCAGCAGGTCGACACGCCGATGGCGCTGTACGAGCGGCCGGCGAACCTGTTCGTGGCCACGTTCCTGGGCAGTCCGGCGATGAACGTCATTCGCGGCCGCCTGGTGTCGGTTGACCGCGCGCCCGCGCTGGTGGCCGCTGGCGATCTGCGCCTGCCGCTGCCCGGGCTGCGGGTGCCCGGCGACTGGGAGGGCCGGGAGCTGGACGTGGGCCTGCGGCCCGAGCACCTGCTGCGTGCGGACGGCGCTGCAGCGGTGGATGCCGGTACTCGAGGCGAGGCGGACTTCGAGGCGCGGGTGGAAGTGGTGGAACCGGTGGGCAGCGAGGTATTCGTGAACCTGGAGCTGGCCGGGCATGCGCTGGTGGCGCGGCTGCCGCCCGGTGACCTGCCGCGTCCGGGGGAGTTGCTGTCGCTTCGGGTGGCGGTCGGGCAGCTGCATTTTTTCGATATCGACGATGGGCGCCGATTGGACCCGATGCGGCAGTCCCAACACCTTTGAACGGGTCTCCTCCCGACAGCGGGGAGAGAGCCGCACCGCCAGCTCGGGCCTGATCCCGCTGAAGCGGCGCATCCCGACCCTGTGCCTGTGGGAGCGGCTATAGCCGCGATCGGCGACAGCGCCAGGCAGGTTGCCGCGGCGCTCGTAGACCGCCTTGCCGCAACTGCCGGGAAACCAGGAAGCCAAGAAGCGGGATGTTTGGCGGCACTGCGGCACGATGCCTGCTGCCGCTCATGTCCCCCGGCTCCGGCCTTGGGCCGGAGCCTCCTCCTTGACTTCCCGTCAGCAGGCATCGCACTACAGGTCGTTACGCTGTCGGCTGCCGGATGCAGGGTGGCCGCCGCTGCCGCGTAAGGGCGACCGCTCTTGATCTTCGTCCCGAAGTAGAAAGACGCCACGGCCCGTCCCGTGCACAGGGGGTGTGCGTACAGCCGGCCATGGATGGCCGGCGGCCGGCCTTGGGAGCAGGATGCGGACAGGCCGGGGGAGCACACCCCCTGTGTGCGGGACGGGCAGCGCGGACCGCAACGGAGGTTCACGCCGCAACAAACTGGCCCGGCGCTGTCGCTGATCGCGGCTATAGCCGCTCCCACAGGGGTCGGGTTGCGCCGCTTCAACGGGATCGGGGCCAGGGCGGCGTGCGAACCTTCAGTTGCCGGCTCCAGGGCCGGCTCCAGGGCCGGCTCCAGGGCCAGGGCCGGGGCCGGGGCCGGGGCCAGGGCCGGATCCGGGGCCGGCACCGGGCGGCGGCTCGCGCAGGCGCATGAAGCGTGCGAAGCGCGGCAATCCATTGATGGTCAGGCCGTTGTAGCGATAGGTCACCAGGCTGCCGAGCGGCGGCGGCGTGCCGCGTTCGGCGTCGCTGAGACCGCTGCCGAGGCGGAAACGTGCGCCGTCTTCGCGCTCCACCAGCAGGGCGCCGACCATGCCGGCGTACTTGCCGCGACCCGGCAGGTGCGCGACCACGCGGGCTTCGGCGTCGTCGTGCGGCTTGAGCTTCAGCAGACCGTCGCTGCGGCCGGACGTGTAGTGGACATCGCGGTGCTGCAGCATCAGGCCCTCGCCGCCGGCGTCGAGCACTGCGCGCAGGCGGGCCTGCAGCTGTCTGTCGTCAGCGACCCGGGACTGCGCCACCGGCCGCAGCCAGGGGGCAGTGTCCGGACCGGCGAGCGCGCGCATGGCCTGGACCCGCAGTTCGAAGGGCCCGGCATGGGCCGGCAGGTCGAACACGAGGAAGCGCATCGCGCGCCACGGCGCGTCATCGGCCGGCGGATTGCGTACCAGGCTGCTGGCCTCCTCGAAGCGGCCGCGGCCCAGCCACAGTTCGCCGTCCATCGGCTCCTCGGGCCAGCCCGCGGTGAACCAGGGCGGCGCGTCCACCGGCAGGCCGCCGCGCGTCCACAGCCGCCGACCGTCCCAGCGCCCGCGGACACCGTCGAGCTTTTCGCTGACCCAGTACTCGGAGACCGGGTGCGCGGTGCCGAGCTTGATCCCGGCCGGCGGCGTGGTCGCATGCATCAGCAGTGCGCGGGTGTCCTGCATGGCACGCGGCGGGGTACCGCTGTCCCGCGCCGGGAGTGGCGACGCGGCGCAGATCGCAGCCAGGGCCAGGGCCAGGGCAGACGCGCGGAATCCGGACGCGGGCCCGGTGGATGGAGCGGGGGGCAGGGCGTGGTGAGGTCTCATGGGCACATCGTCACCCCCGGGTCGCGGGGCGGGCATCGGCGCCGGTCGCGGCCTGCCATCAGTGCAGGCCCCGCGCAACCGTAGGGTCCGCGGTCGGCGCGGAGTCCGCCGGCCGGCAGCGCCGCAGACCTGCCCGGTCGCGCCTGCGGCGGCCTGGAAGCGCCCGGTCCCGCCCGCCGCCTGCCGTTATACTTCGGTCGATGCGGCCCGGCGCCGCATTCTTCCTGTCCGTCCCTGCAACCGACCGCCGCCACGGCCCGCCCGTGCGCCGCCGAGGCAACCGACCGCCGCATGCGCCTGTCCACGATCAAGCTCTCCGGCTTCAAGTCATTCGTCGATCCGACCACGCTCCACCTGCCGACCAACATGACCGGCGTGGTGGGCCCCAACGGCTGCGGCAAGTCGAACATCATCGACGCCGTGCGCTGGGTGATGGGCGAAAGCTCCGCCAGCCGCCTGCGCGGCGATTCGCTGACCGACGTGATCTTTTCCGGCTCGACCTCGCGCAAGCCGGTCTCGCAGGCGACCGTCGAGCTGATCTTCGACAACAGCGACCACACCATCACCGGCGAGTTCGCGGCCTTCAACGAGATCTCGGTCAAGCGCCTGGTCTCGCGCGATGGCCAGAGCAACTACTACCTCAACGGCGCCAAGTGCCGCCGGCGCGACATCACCGACCTGTTCCTGGGCACCGGCCTGGGCCCGCGCAGCTACTCGATCATCGAGCAGGGGATGATCAGCCAGATCATCGAGGCCCGGCCCGAGGACCTGCGCGTGTACCTGGAGGAGGCCGCCGGCATCTCCAAGTACAAGGAGCGGCGCAAGGAAACCGAGACCCGAATCCGCCACACGCGCGAAAACCTCGATCGTCTCAATGATCTGCGCGAAGAGGTCGGCAAGCAGCTCGGCCACCTCGCGCGGCAGGCGCGCCAGGCCGAGCAGTACACCGCCATCCAGGCCGAACGCCGGATCCGCGAGGCCGAGTGGAAGGCGCTGGAATTCCGGGCGCTGGATGCGAAGCTGACGCGGCTGCGCGAGGGGCTGTCGCAGGAAGAAACCCGCCTGCAGCAGCTGATCGCCGAGCAGCGCGAGGCCGAGCGCGCGCTTGAAGAAGGCCGCGTGGAGCGCGAGGACGCGATGGAGGCGCTCAACCGCGCCCAGGCGGCGGGCTACGAGGTTGGCGGCACGCTGGCGCGCATCGAGCAGCAGATCGCCCACCAGCGCGAGCTGTCGCAGCGCCTGCTGCGCGCCCGCGAAGAGGCCGAGGATGCGATCGCCGAGCTGGCGCAGCACATCAGCGGTGACGAGGAGCGACTGGCGATCCTGGAGGAGTCCGTCGCCGAGGCCGAGCCCGCGCTGGACGCCCTGCGTGAAAGCGACGAAGCCCGCCAGGACGCCCTGCGCGAGGCCGAGGCCGCGCTGGCCGACTGGCAGGAGCGTTGGGACGCCCACAGCCGCGAGTCCGCCGAGGCCGCGCGCGCGGCCGATGTCGAGCGCACCCGCGTCGACTACCTCGACCGCCAGTCGCTCGACGACGACCGCCGCCGCGGCGTGCTGTCCGCCGAGCGCGCGGGCCTGGACCTGGACGCGCTGGCGGAAGCCTTCGCAGGCGTTGCCGAAGAACACGAGACGCAGAAGCTCGCGCTGGAAGGCCTCAACGAAGGCCTGGACGTGCGCAAGCAGGCCGCGCTCGACCTGCAGGACCAGCAGCGCGCCAGCCAGCAGGAGATCTCCGACGTCCGCAAGCAGGCGCAGGAAGCCCGCGGCCGGCTGTCCTCGCTCGAGACCCTGCAGCATGCCGCGCTCGGGCAAGAGCAGGGCGCGGCCATGGCCTGGCTGCGCCAGCACGGTCTGGATTCGGCCACCCGCGTGGGCGAAGCGCTCGAGGTCGAGGCCGGCTGGGAGAACGCGGTCGAGGGCGCGCTGGGCCAGATGATCGAAGGCGTGCTGGTCGAAAACCCGGAGGCGCTGGTCGACGCGCTGGCCGATCTCGGCGACGGCCGCCTTGCGCTGGTGTCGTCGGCGCAGGCCGCCGGCGGCGAGGCCGCGTTCGCGCCCACTTCGCTGGCCGCGCGCGTGCGCGGGCCGCTGGCGATCCGCCGGCTGCTGTCGCGGCTGCACGTGGCCGACTCGCTGGCCGAGGCCCGCGAACTGCAGGCGCGACTGGATCCGGGTGATTCGGTGATCACGCAGGATGGCGAGCGCCTCGGCGCCGGCTGGCTGCGGGTGCTGAGATCGGGCGCCGCGCGCCAGGGCGCACTGCTGCGCGAGCGCGAAATCCAGGCCCTGCGCGAGCGCATCGAAACGCTGCAGGGCCGCGAAGCGGAACTGGAAGAAGCGCTGGCCAGCGGCCGCGAGCGCCTGCTTGCGGCCGAACAGGCGCGCGAGGACACGCAGCGCCAGCTGTACCACGCGCATCGCAGCGTGTCGGAGCTTGCCGGTCGGCTGCAGGGCCAGCAGGGCCGGCTGGACGCCGCCCGCAACCGCATCGAGCGCATCGATGCCGAACTCGTCCAGCTTGGCGAGTCCATCGCCGGCAGCGGCGAGCAGGCGCGCGAGGCGCGCGGCGTGCTCGAGCAGGCGGTGTCGCGCATGGCCGAACTCGAAGGCGCGCGCCGGGAGTTCGAGGCCGAGCGTGCGCGCCTGGCCACGGCCCGCGACCAGGCCCGCACCGCGGCGCGCGAATCGCGCGAACAGGCCCACGCCCTGGCGCTGCAGCTGGAAACCCAGCGCACCCAGGCCAGCGGACTGCGCCAGGCCCTGCAGCGCATGGGCGGCCAGCGCGGGCAGCTCGACAGCCGCCTGGGCGAGATCAGCGCGCAGCTGGCAACCGGCGACACCCCTGTCGATGAGCTCGAACAGCAGCGCCAGGCCGCGCTTTCCCAGCGTGTCCACGCCGAAGAGGTCCTGGCGCAGGCGCGCACCGCGCTCGACGGGGTCGATGCCGTGATGCGCGGCAACGAACAGCTGCGCCACCAGCGCGACGAGCAGGCGATCGCCCAGCGCGAGGCCATCGCCCAGCGCCGCCTCGACCAGCAGGCGCTGGTGATCCACGCCGAACAGCTGACCGCCGCCGTGGTCGAGGCTGGCTTCGTGCTCGACGACGTGGTCTCGGGCCTGGCCGACGACGCCGAAGCCGGCGCCTGGGGCCGCATGGTCACCGACTTCGACGCCAAGCTGCGCCGCCTGGAGCCGGTCAACCTGGCCGCGATCCAGGAGCATGCCGAAGCCGCCCAGCGCAAGGAATACCTCGACAGCCAGGACGCCGACCTGACCTCGGCGCTGGACACGCTGGAGGACGCGATCCGCAAGATCGACCGCGAGACACGCGGCCGCTTCAAGGACACCTTCGACCGCGTCAACTCGGGCGTGCAGGAGATCTATCCGCGTCTGTTCGGTGGCGGCCACGCCTACCTGGAGCTCACCGGCGAGGACCTGCTCGACACCGGCGTCGCGATCATGGCGCGGCCGCCGGGCAAGCGCGTGTCCAACATCTCGCTGCTGTCCGGCGGCGAGAAGGCAATGACCGCGGTGGCGCTGGTGTTCGCCATCTTCCAGCTCAACCCGGCGCCGTTCTGCCTGCTCGACGAGGTCGACGCACCGCTGGACGAGGCCAACGTCGGCCGCTTCAGCGCGCTGGTCACCGAGATGAGCGAGAAGGTGCAGTTCCTGTTCGTGACCCACAACAAGTCGACGATGGAGGCCGCGAAGCAGCTTTCGGGCGTTACCATGCGCGAGCCCGGCGTCAGCCGGCTGGTGTCGGTCGACCTTGCGGAAGCCGCACGCCTGGTCGGCGCCGCCTGAACCAACAAGGGAGAGCACGATGAGCGACGTTTGGCTGCTGCGGATCGGGATCCTGCTCGCGGGCGTCCTGCTGTTCGGCGCGATCTGGTACTTCGGCACCAGGCCGCGCAGTCCGCAGGGACGCCGCGTGCCGGCCAGGTCCACGCCGGCGGCGCGCGAGGAGCGCCTGGAGCCGACCCTGGGCGCGCAGCTTGAGCGCGAACTGGGCGAGGGTGGCGAGACGCCGGTCGATGACGCCGTGCAGGCCGAGATGGACCTGCTCGACGGCGCCGTCGGCGGCACCGCCGGCGCGACCGTCAGCCAGTACGGCCAGCGCGTCAGCGACGACTTCGACAAGATCGTGACCCTCTACATCGCCGCGCGCGCGGGCCACGTGCTGCGCGGCCCTGACATCGTGGTCGCTGCCGAAAAGGCGGGGCTGACCTATGGCCACCTCAATGTGTTTCACCGCCTGGTGGCCGGTCATCCCGAGCGCGGCCCGGTGTTCAGCGTCGCCAATATCCGCCGTCCCGGCAGCTTCGAGATGGCGGAGATCCAGGCGCTGGAAACGCCTGCGATCGCCTTCTTCCTGACCTTGCCCGCGCCGATGTCCGCGCTCGACGCCTGGGACGCGATGCTGCCCACGGCCGAGCGCATGGCCGAACTGCTTGACGGCGTGCTGCTCGACGAACAGCGCAACGCCCTCGGCCGCCAGCGCATCTCGCACCTGCGCGAAGAGCTGCGCACCTACGACCGCGAGCAGGACGTGCCGATCACCCGCAGCCCCGACTGGTAACCCCGATCCGCTGCAGGAGCAGCTATAGCTGCGACCAGGCCGTGCCGACACCCGCCGCCGCAGCCGGGTCGTAGCGCAATCGCCGCTATAGCGGCTCCCACAATGATGGCTCCCACAGATGGCTCCCACAGTGGTGGGTTCGGCCATGGCCGCGATTCCCTCGTGGGAGCGGCTATAGCCGCGATCGCCGCTGTGGCGGCGGCCACACCAGCGGCTCCTCCAGTAGCGGCCTCCACAGCTTCCGGGGGACAATCCGGGCATGCCCGAGACTGCCCAGCAGCGCGCCGCCGAACTGCGCCGCCTGATCGACGACGCCAACCACCGCTACCACGTGCTCGACGACCCGGCACTTCCGGACGCCGAGTACGACCGGCTCATGCTCGAGCTGTCCGCGCTTGAGGCCGCGGATCCATCGCTGCAGACCCCTGATTCGCCGACGTTGCGCGTGGGCGGACTGCCTTCGGGCAAGTTCGCCGAGGTCGGCCATGCGGTCCCGATGCTGTCGCTGGCCAATGCCTTCAGCAACGACGAGGTCGCCGAGTTCGTCGCCCGCATCGTGCGCGAAGCCGATGAGGACGCACCGGTGTTTTCCGTCGAGCCGAAGTTCGACGGCCTGGCGATCAGCCTGCGCTACGAGCATGGCCTGTTCGTGCGTGGCGCCACCCGTGGCGACGGCGCCACCGGCGAAGACGTCACCGCAAACCTGCGCACGGTGAAGGCGATACCGCTGCGGCTGCGGGACCCGGACGGCGCCGACGCGGGCGAAAGCGGTGGCGCCAGGGCCATGCCCGGCGTTCCCGAGGTGCTCGAGGTGCGCGGCGAGGTCTACATGCCGCGCGCCGGCTTCAAGGCCTACAACGACTGGGCGCTGGCGCACGGCGCCAAGCCGCTGGCCAATCCGCGCAACGGCGCGGCCGGCTCGCTGCGGCAGCTGGATCCTTCGATCACCGCGAAGCGCCCGCTGGCGTTCTTCGCCTATTCCCTCGGCGAAGTCGTGGGCGCGCGCGTCCCGGCCACCCATTCCGGCGTGCTCGACTGGCTCCGCGCCCTCGGCCTGCCGGTGGCGCCGCTGGTCGAATGCGCGACCGGCCTGCACGGCGTGCTCGACTACTACCGCCGCATCGGAGAGGCCCGCGACACGCTGCCCTACGACATCGACGGCGTGGTCTACAAGCTCGACAGCCACGAGCTGCAGGCCGACCTCGGCTTCGTATCGCGCGCCCCGCGCTGGGCGATCGCGCACAAGTTCCCGGCGCAGGAGGAAGCCACGATCGTCGAGGCGATCGAGGTCAACGTCGGCCGCACCGGCGCGGTGACGCCGTGGGTCCTGATGCAGCCGGTGCACGTGGGCGGCGTGACCGTGACCCGCGCCACCCTGCACAACGCCGACCAGGTCGCGCGCCTGGACGTGCGCGTGGGCGACAGCGTGATCGTGCGCCGCGCCGGCGACGTGATCCCCGAGGTGCTGCGGGTGATCCCCGAGCGCCGGCCGGACGGGGCCACGCCCTGGCGGATGCCGGAAAACTGCCCGGTGTGCGGCTCGGAGATCGTGCGCGAAGAGGGCGAGGTGGTCGCGCGCTGCAGCGGCGAACTGGTCTGTCCGGCGCAGCGCGTGCAGGGCCTGTTCCACTTCGCCTCGCGGCGCGCGATGGACATCGAAGGCCTTGGCGAGCGGCTGATCCAGGCGCTGGTGGATTTCGACTGCGCGAAGAGCGTCGCCGATCTCTATCGCCTCGGCGTCGATGATTTCGTCGAGATGAAGCGCCGCGCCGACGAGCGCGACGGCACCACGCCGGAAACGGTGAAAGCGGGCAAGGTCGCGACCAAGTGGGCGGAAAACCTCGTGGCCGCGATCGACCGCAGCCGCGAGACCACGCTGGAGCGTTTCCTGTTCGCGCTCGGCATCGAGAACGTCGGCGAGAGCACGGCCAAGGCGCTGGCCGCGTGGTTCGGTGATCTCGACCGCATCCGGCGCGCGCCCTGGCCGCTGTTCAAGCGCGTACCCGACATCGGCGACGAGGTCGCGCGCGCGCTTGGGCATTTCCTCGACCAGCCCGGCAACCAGGCGGTGATCGATGCGCTGCTGGACGCCGGCGTGCGCATCACCGACGCGCACCCGCCTTCGCCGAAGCTGCGCGAAGGGCTGGTGCTCGCCACGCTGCTTGCCGATCTCGGCGTTCCAAAGCTGACGCCGCTGCGCGCGAAGCAGCTGGCCGACAGTTTTGCCGATGCCGCGACGCTGCTCGACCAGGAGCGGCACAACTTCGTGATCGCCGGGCTGCCCGACGAGACCGCCACCGCAGTGGCGGAGTGGCTGTCCGACGAGGCCAACGCGCGCACGCTGCTCGCCGCCGCGGCGATGCAGGCCGAGCTGCTGGCGGCGCTGCCCGAAAGCGGGGCGGCGAGCGCCGGTCCGCTCGATGGCGTGACGGTGGTGATCACCGGCACGCTCGACGCCATGGGGCGCGACGAAGCCAAGGCGAAGCTGGAGGCGCTCGGAGCCAGGGTCTCGGGCAGCGTTTCGAAGAAGACCGGTTTCCTGGTCGCCGGCGCCGAGGCGGGCTCCAAGCTGGCCAAGGCCACCGGACTCGGCGTCGAAGTCTGGGACGAGGCCCGACTGCTGGCGTTCCTGGGAGAGCATTCGTGAGCGCGGCGGCCAAAGGGACGCTGGCACTGCGCCCGGTCGGAGGCGACGGAGGCGGGGACGCATGAGCCACGAGGCCTTGCGCCTGCGCGCGCGCCTCAATCGCATGGTGCGCGACTTCTTCGACGCCCGCGGCGTGCTCGAGGTCGAGACCCCGGTGATGTCGCGTGCCGGCAACACCGATCCCAACATCGACTCGTTCACGGTCGACTTCGGCGGCCGCACCGAGGGTGCGCCGCGCAAGCGCTGGCTGCGCACGTCCGCCGAATACCCGATGAAGCGCCTGCTCGCCGCCGGCATCGGCGACTGCTACGAACTTGGCCGCGTGTTCCGCGACGGCGAGGCCGGTGGTCGCCACAATCCCGAGTTCACCATGCTCGAGTGGTACCGCGTGGGCTGGACGCTGGACCCGCTGATCGACGAGACCGCGGAGATCGTGCGCGCCGCCCTCGCCCTGGTCGGCCGCGACGCGACCCTGCGCAAGGCCTCGTTTCGCGAGGTCTACCTGGAAGCGCTCGATCTCGATCCGTTCACCGCGCCTGTCGACCGGTTGCAGGCGGCGTTCCCCGGCCAGGTCGACCCGCAAGGCCTGACCCGCGACGACTGGCTTGACCTGTTGATGACCCATCGCATCCAGCCGGCGTTCCCGCCGGGGCAGCTGCTGGCGATGCACGACTATCCCGCTTCGCAGTGCGCGCTGGCGAAGGTCGTGCGCCGGGGCGACGTCGATGTCGCCGAGCGCTTCGAGCTCTATCTCGGCCCGCTCGAGCTTGCCAACGGCTACCACGAGCTGACCGATGCCGCGGAGCAGCGCGCGCGCTTCGAGCGTGATCGCGCAGTGCGCGCCGCGCGCGGGATCACGCAGCCCCCGCTCGACGAGGCCCTGCTCGACGCTCTGGCCGCCGGCATGCCCGAGTGTTCCGGCGTGGCGCTGGGCATCGACCGGCTGCTGATGGCGATGCTGGGTACCGGCGCGATCACCGACGTGCTGGCCTACGACTTCAGCCGTGCCTGAACGCGATCGCAGCTATAGCTGCTCCCACACAATGGGCGGCGCGATAGCAGCTATAGCTGGTCCTACAGAATGGCCGGCGCGACAGCAGCTATAGCTGATCCCACAGAATGGCCGGGCGGTTGTGGGAGCAGCTATAGCTGCGATCGCTCCGACCCGCACCGCCAGCCGACAGCCCCAGATTTGCCACAACCGCCGTCTTCCCTGGAATCAAGGCATGACCGACACCATCGACTACGCCCGCTACGACCGCATCCGCCCCATCCGCTGGACCGGCGACGCGCTGGAGCTCTTGGACCAGCGGAAGCTTCCCTTCGCCACCGAATACGTCACCTGCGCCGACAGCGACGCGGTGGCCGCCGCGATCCATGCGCTTGCGGTGCGCGGTGCGCCGGCGATCGGTATCGCCGCCGGCTGGGGCGCGGTGCTCGCCTCGCGCGACATCGAAGCCGATGATGCCGCGCAGGCGGCCGAGCGGCTCGAGCCCGCACTGCAGCGGCTCAACGCGGCGCGGCCCACGGCGGTGAACCTGGCCTGGGCCCTGGGGCGGATGCGCGCGGCGCTGTTTCGCGCGCAGGCGGGCGAGGGCAGCGACTGGCGCGCCGCGCTCGAGGCCGAGGCGCGGGCCATCGAGACCGAAGACCTCGCAGCCAATCGCGCGATGGGCGTGCTGGGCGCCTCGCTCATCGCTGCCGGCAGCGGGGTGCTCACGCACTGCAACACCGGCTCGCTGGCCACCGCCGGCTTCGGCACCGCGCTGGGCGTGATTCGCGCCGGCGTCGCCCAGGGCCGCGTCGGGCGCGTGTTCGCCGGCGAGACCCGACCCTGGAACCAGGGCGCGCGACTGACGGTGTGGGAGCTGCAGCAGGACGGCATCGACGCCACCCTGATCGCCGACGCCGCGGCCTCGCACCTGATGAAGGGCGGCGCCGTGCAGTGGGTCGTGGTGGGCGCGGACCGCATCTGCGCCAACGGCGACGTCGCCAACAAGATCGGCACCTACCAGCTGGCGATCTCCGCGCGCCACCACGGGGTGAAGTTCATGGTGGTGGCACCGTCATCGACGGTCGACATGGCCACCGCATCGGGCGATCTGATCGATATCGAGGAGCGTGACCCGGGCGAGCTGCTGGGCGCGGGCGGCAATCGCACGGTTGCCGAAGGCGTGCAGGCCTGGAACCCGGTGTTCGATGTCACGCCCGCCGCACTCATCGACGCCATCGTCACCGAGAAGGGCATTGTCGAGCGCCCGGACGAAGCATCGATGCACGCGCTTTTCGGCCATTGAGCGCGCGCCTCATGGCGCTGTCGCAGCGATCGCTGCTCCCACAAAAGCGCCGGTGATGGCGGGGGTGTCCGGTACGTTCGCAAACCACCCCCGATTCTCTCGCAAGCTATTGATTTTTGGCAGGATCGGGCGGGCAGGGATCGGTCCGATGTGATAGAATCCCGAGGTTCTGCCGAGACATGCGCGCGGACCTCCGCGCAGCGTTTGCAGGCAGTCTTCCGAACCATTCTGAAGGGTCGCAATGGCTGAGCTCGCCAAGGAAATCATCCCGATCAATCTCGAGGACGAGATGCGTCGCAGTTACCTCGATTACGCCATGAGCGTGATCGTGGGCCGCGCGCTCCCCGACGTCCGCGACGGGCTCAAGCCGGTGCACCGCCGCGTGCTGTTCGCGATGCACGAACTCGGCGCGCACAGCAACAAGCCCTACTACAAGTCGGCGCGAATCGTCGGTGACGTGATCGGTAAATACCATCCGCACGGCGACCAGTCGGTCTACGACACCCTGGTGCGCATGGCGCAGCCGTTCTCGCTGCGCTACATGCTGGTCGACGGCCAGGGCAACTTCGGTTCGGTCGACGGCGACCCCGCCGCGGCGATGCGCTACACCGAGGCGCGCATGTCGCGCATGGCGCACGAGCTGATGGCCGACATCGACAAGGACACCGTCGATTTCCAGCCCAACTACGACGAAAAGGAACACGAGCCGACGGTCATGCCGACCCGGTTCCCGAACCTGCTGGTCAACGGCTCGGCCGGCATCGCGGTCGGCATGGCGACCAACATCCCGCCGCACAACCTGGGCGAGGTGATCGATGCGCTGATCGCGCTCATCGCCGACCCGGACATCGACATCGACGGCCTGATGGAATACATCCCGGGCCCGGATTTCCCCACCGGCGGCATCATCAACGGCGTTGGCGGCATCCACCTGGGCTACCGCACCGGCCGCGGCCGCGTGCGCATGCGCGCGAAGGCGGACATCGAGGTGGCCGACAACGGCCGCGAATCGATCATCGTCACCGAGCTCCCCTACCAGGTGAACAAGGCGCGGATGATCGAGAAGATCGCCGAGCTGGTGAAGGAGAAGAAGCTCGAGGGCATCAGCGAGCTGCGCGACGAGTCCGACAAGGACGGCATGCGCATCTACATCGAGATCAAGCGCAGCGACTCCGCCGACGTGGTGCTGAACAACCTGTACCAGCAGACCCAGATGGAGTCGGTGTTCGGCATCAACATGGTGGCGCTGGTCGACGGCCGCCCGCGGCTGCTGAACCTCAAGGAGTTCCTCGAGGCCTTCCTGCGCCATCGCCGCGAAGTGGTCACGCGCCGGACGATCTTCGAGCTGCGCAAGGCGCGCAGCCGCGCCCACATCCTCGAAGGCCTGACCGTCGCGCTCGCCAACATCGACGAGATGATCGAGCTGATCAAGACCTCGGACAATCCGCAGGAGGCGAAGGAACGCATGCTCGCGCGCCTGTGGCAGCCGGGCCTTGTCGGCAGCCTGCTGGCCGCGGCCGGCGCCGAGGCCTCGCGCCCCGAAGACCTGCCCGGTGGCGTCGGCCTGCTCGAGGGCGGCTACCAGCTGACCGACGTCCAGGCGCAGCAGATCCTCGAGATGCGCCTGCACCGCCTGACCGGGCTGGAGCAGGAAAAGCTCACCGAGGAATACCGCCAGCTGCTCGAAGCCATCCGCGCCCTGATCGAGATCCTCGAGGATCCGGAAGTGCTGCTGGAAGTGATCCGCACCGAGCTGCGCAACATCAAGGAAGAATACGGCGACCCGCGCCGCAGCGAGATCCGCGCCAGCGAGGAAGACCTCGACATCCTCGACCTGATCGAACCCGAGGACGTGGTGGTCACGGTGTCCCAGGCCGGTTATGCCAAGCGCCAGCCGGTCAGCGCCTACCGTGCGCAGAAGCGCGGCGGCCGCGGCCGCAACGCCGCGGCGACGAAGGACGAGGACTTCATCGCGCAGCTCTGGCTGGTCAATACCCATGACACGCTGCTGGCCTTCACCAGCAAGGGCCGCGTGTTCTGGCTGCCCGTGCACCAGCTGCCGGAGGCCGGTGCCAACGCGCGGGGCCGCCCGCTGGTCAACTGGATGCCGCTGGAAGAGGGCGAGAAGGTCCAGGCCGTACAGCCGGTGCGCGAGTACCGGGACGACCAGTACGTGTTCTTCGCCACGCGCCGCGGCACCGTCAAGAAGACCCCGCTCACCGAGTTCGCCTACCGCCTTGCGCGCGGCAAGATCGCGATCAACCTCGAGGATGGCGATGCGCTGATCGGCGCGGAGCTGACCGACGGCAGCCGCGACATCATGCTGTTCGCCAGCAACGGCAAGGCCGTACGCTTCGACGAGTCCGCCGTGCGCGCCATGGGCCGCACCGCCACCGGCGTGCGCGGCATCCGCCTGGCCGAGGGCGAATGCGTGGTCGGCCTGATCGTGGCCGATCCCGCCGACAACGTGCTCGAGCAGGACGACGAGGACGTGGTCGCCGAGGGCATGGAGGTCGAAGGCGAGCGCGACGGCGAGCCCGATGCCTACATCCTCACCGCCACCGCCAACGGCTACGGCAAGCGCACGCGGCTGGCGGAATATCCGCGCAAGGGCCGCGGCACCCAGGGCGTGATCGGCATCCAGACCACCGAGCGCAACGGCGCCCTGGTGGCGGCCGTGCTGCTCAGCCGCGCCGATGAAGTGCTGCTGATCTCCGACGGCGGCACCCTGGTCCGCACCCGCGCCGCCGAAGTCTCGGTGGTCAGCCGCAACACCCAGGGCGTGACCCTGATCCGGCTGGGAGAGGGCGAGCGCCTGCAGGCGATCGAGCGCGTTGACGGTTCGATCGTCGATGGCGACGGTAGCGATGATGGCGACGAAAGCGCTGGAAGCACCGAGGTCGCTGAGGTCATTGCAGGTGTTGCAGGTGCCGATGCCGCTGGCAGCGATGTCGATGGCGAAGGCGAAGGCGACGCTGCACCGGGCGGGACCGCGGCCGACTGAGGCATCGACCCGCCGCTGCCCCGCCCGTCTGTCGCCCCGGCCCGCCGCCTCCTGTAGGAGCAGCTATAGCTGCGACCCACGCCCCGACTTCGGTCAGGCATCCGGTCCATCCGCGGCCTGCGGCAATCGCAGCTATAGCTGCTCCCACAGTTGCGGGCAGCGGTAGCGGTAGCGGGCAGCGGACGGCAGGCGTCAGACGGTAGACGGTAGACGTTAGACGACAGGCATCACCGGATACGGGCAGGGCGGAACCCCGTTTCGATCCGTGGTGCGTTGTCGTCGGGACTGCCGGCGCTTCTATACTGCCGGCGACTCCTGACGGCGGACTGGCAATGACGAGAAGCAATCGTTCGGTAGGACTGCGGCTCCTCGCCGGGGCCCTGGTGCTGGTGCTTCTGATGCTGCTGCCGGCGGGCTGCAAGCGGAACGAAGGCGGCCAGATGCCGTCGCCCAGCGGCGAGGCCATCGTCGCCGAGCGCGCGGAGGTGCAGGGGTTCGGCCTGGTGCGGGCCTGGCCGGACCAGACCGAAGGATCGCTCGCGCTGGCGGTCGAGTTCTCGCAGCCGCTGGTCGGCACCCAGGACTTCGACGCGCTGCTGACCTTCGCCGAACCCGTGGCCGCCGACAGCGGCTGGACCCTGGACGAAGAAGGCCGCGTGCTGCGCTTCCCCTTCGCCGAGGCCGATCGCGACTACACGCTGCGCATCTCCGCCGCGCTCACCGCCGCCGACGGCAGCACGCTTGGCCGCGACATCGAGCAGAAGGTCCATACCGGGGAGCTGGAGCCCGCCGCCGGCTTCGCCTCCCAGGGCAGCGTTCTGCCCGCGCGCGAATCGCGCGGCCTGCCCGTGGTATCGGTGAACGTGGAGGAGGTCGACGTCGAGTTCCTGCGCGTGCGCGACTCCGAGCTGGCGCGCTTCTTCTCCGAGTACCAGCGCGGTGGCCGGCGCAGCGGATGGGAGCTGGACAACCGCTACAACGGCGATCGCAGCGTGTCGCGGATGGCCGAGCCGGTGTACGTCAACCGCTTCGTTCTGGGCGGCGAGCGCAACGAGCGCGCGGTCACCTACCTGCCGCTGCAGGACATCGCCGAACTCCAGCAGCCCGGCCTGTACTTCGCCACCATGAAGCGCGCCGGCAGCTTCGAGGGCATGTACGACACCGCCTTCTTCACCGTCAGCGACATCGGCCTGCACGTGCGCGCGTACGCCGGGCAGCTGTTCGTGCACACCGCGTCGCTCCAGGGCGGCGGCGCGCTTGGTGGCGTCGAGCTGCGCGTGCTCGACGGCAAGGGCGAGGCCGTGTTCAAGGCCGAGACCGACGGCAACGGCAACGCCGTGCTCAAGCACAAGCTCGATGCCGCCCAGGTCCTGGTGGCGACGCGCGGCAACGACGTCTCGCTGCTGCCGTTCAACCAGCCCGCGCTGGATCTTTCCGAATTCGCGGTGGCGGGCCGCAGGCAGGCCTGGTTCGAGGTCTTCGCATGGTCGGGTCGTGACCTGTACCGCCCGGGCGAAACCGTGCGCGTCTCGGCCCTGCTGCGCGACGCCGATGGCAAGCCGGTGCCCGCCGCGGCCGATGGCAAGGCGCAGCCGCTGTTCGCGCGCCTGAAGCAGCCCGACGGCAAGACCTTCGTGGAGTCGCGGCTGGAGGCCGGCGCGCAGGGCTACTACCGCTTCGAGCGGGAGATCCCGGTCGAGGCGCCCACCGGGCGCTGGCAGGTCGAGTTCCGTACCGATCCCGCGGACAAGGATGCCGTGCAGGGCATGGCGCTGCGGATCGAGGAGTTCCTGCCCGAGCGCATGAAGCTCGAGCTCGACAGCGTGCAGGCGCGCCTGGCCAAAGGCGAGCCGCTGCGGCTGGCGGCCACCGGTGCCTATCTGTACGGCGCGCCGGCCGCGGGCAACCGCTTCACGGCACGCCTCGCGGTCGCGGTGGAACAGCACCCGGTGGAGTCGCTGCCGGGCTACTTCTTCGGCGATCCCACCGTGTCCCTGCCGCGCGAGGCACGCGACGTGATCGACGCCACGCTCGACGATGCCGGCAGGCTCGCGCAGGCGCTGCCGCTGCCCGCCGAAGTGCGCGGGGACACGCCGGTGTCGGTGGTGCTGGCCGGCAGCCTGTACGAAAGCGGCGGCCGCACGGTGAACCGCAGCCTGGAGCGCGTGCTCTGGCCGGCCGACGCGCTGGTCGGCGTGCGTCCCCTGTTCGACGACAAGGACGGCAGCGATGCCAACGCGCGGGCCGGCTTCGAGATCCTCCGCGTCGACGCCGATGGAGCGCCGCGGCCGCTCGCCGGGCTCGAGCTGAAGCTGGTGCGCGAGCATCGCGACTACCACTGGAACTTCGACGACGACGCCGGCTGGGACTACAGCCACACCAGCCGCTTCGAGATGGTGGAAACGCGGACCATCGACGCCGGCCAGTCCGCCGTTCGGGTCGATCTTCCGGTGGAGTGGGGCGGCTACCGCGTCGAGGTCCGCGACCCGGAAACCGGCCTGGTCACGCGCTATCCCTTCAACGCCGGCTGGAGCTGGAACGACGACAACCGCGGCCTGGACGCGCGGCCCGACAAGGTCAAGCTGGCGCTGGACCGCACCGGCTATCGCGCCGGCGACACGATGGAAGTCACGGTCACGCCGCCGCACGCCGGCAAGGGCCTGCTGCTGGTGGAGAGCGACCGCCTGCTCTACGTACAGGCGATCGATGCCAAGGCCGGGAGCAAATACAGCATCCCGGTGACCGCCGACTGGGAGCGCCACGACGTCTATGTGACCGCGCTGGTGTTCCGCGGCGGCAGCGCGGCAAGCAAGGTGACGCCGGCGCGCGCGGTCGGCGTGGCCCACGTGCCGATGGAACGCGGCGACCGGCGCGTGGCGGTGGGTCTGTCGCTGCCGAAGCAGGCAAAGCCCGATGACACCCTGCGCGTGACGCTCGCGGTGCCGGCGCTGGCCGGCCAGGCCGCGCATGCGACGGTGTCCGCGGTCGACGTCGGCATCCTCAACATCACCCGCTATCCGGTGCCCGATGCCAACCGCCACTTCTTCGCCCAGCGCAGGCTGGGCGTGGACGCCTACGACATCTACGGACGCGTGATCGAAAGCCTGGAGGGCGGCACCGCGCGCCTGCGCTTTGGCGGCGACCAGGGCCTGGAAGCGCTGCCGCAGGCGCGCCGTCCAACCGCGCGCGTGCAGACGGTCGACCTGTTCTCGGGACCGGTGAAGCTCGACGGCAAGGGCAATGCCACCGTCGAGTTCACGCTGCCGGACTTCAACGGCACCCTGCGCGTGTCGGCGCTGGTGTTCGGCGACGAGGCCTACGGAAGCCGCGACGCAGAGCTGCTGGTGCGCGCGCCGCTGGTCGCCGAAGCCAGCATGCCGCGGGTGATGGCGCCCGGTGACCGCGGCACGATGACGCTCGACCTGGCCAACTTCACCGGCAAGCCGGGCGACTTCCGGGTGCGCGTGGAGGGCATCGGGCCGCTGCAGGTGGAGGAGGGCGTGCGCAGCGTGACGCTCGCGGCCGACGGGCGTTCGACCCGGTCCTTCCCGCTGCGCGCGCTCGACGGCCATGAGGTCGGCAAGGTGCGCGTGCGGGTGGACGGGCCGGGCGTGGCGGTCGATCGCAGCTACGACCTGCCGGTGCGCGCGCCCTGGCCGCAGGTGCTGCGTTCGCGCAGCCTGGTGCTGGATCCCCTGGCGCCGGTGGTGCTTGACGCCTCGCTGGCCGAGGGCATGCTGCCTTCATCGGTGAACGCGCGCCTGGGCCTCAGCGCCACGCCGCCAATCGCCTTTGCCGCGGCGCTGGAGGGTGCACTGCGCTATCCCTACGGCTGCGCCGAACAGACCGCCAGCAAGGGCTATGCGGCGCTGATGCTGGATGCGCCCACCGCCGAGGCCTACGGCATGTCGCCGCTGCCCGGCGACGATCGCCTGCGGCGGATGGAGGGCGCGCTCGGGCGGCTGGCCGCGCTGCAGTCCAGCTCGGGGCATTTCGCGATGTGGGGTGGCAGCGGCGGCACCGAGGCGATGCTGACGCCGTATATCGCCGAGTTCCTGCTGGATGCGCGCGACGAGGGCTTCCAGGTGCCCGACGCGATGCTGCAGAAAGCGCTGTCGCGGATGGCGGAAGACCTGCTCTCCGACGGCCAGCAGTTCTACGGCCGCGACAACCGCGAGCACCTGCGCCTGGCCTACAAGGCCCACGCCGGCTACGTGCTCGCACGCGTGAACCGCGCGCCGCTCGGGACGCTCCGCGCACTGTACGACGGCGGACGCGACGCGGCGCGCAGCGCCATGCCGCTGGCGCATCTCGGGCTTGCGCTCTCGCTGCAGGGCGACGCCGCCCGCGGCGGCAAGGCGCTGGACGCGGCCTTTGCGTGGAAGCGCGACCGGCCCGGCTGGCTGGGCGACTACGGCACGCCGCTGCGCGACGCCGCGCTGATGCAGGCCCTGGTGCGCGAGCACGACCTGGCCACGCCGCAGCGCAGCGCCGGCCTGCGCACGCTCGGGCTTGAGCTCGATGCCCGCCGCAAGGCGCGATGGTTCCATTTGAGTACGCAGGAGCAGTCGGCGCTGGCGCGGCTTGGACGCGCGCTGGCAGGCACGCCCGGACGCACGTTCTCCGGCACCCTGGTCGAGGCCGGCGTGGAGGAGGCGCTGGAACCGATGCGCCGCTTCTCTCGCGGCTACGGCCACCAGGCCTTGGCCTCAGGCGTGCGCCTGCTGCCCGAAGGCGAAGCACCGCTGTACGCGAGCATGGACGTCGCCGGCATTCCCCGCGCCGCGCCGGAGCCCGACGACAGCGTGCTGCGCGTCGAGCGCCGCTGGTACACCACCGACGGCAAGGCCTGGACGCCGCGCGCGCTGCGCGAGGGCGAGGCGCTGGTGGTCCGCGTCACCGTCACCGCCGACCGCGACATGCCGGACGCACTGCTCACCGACCTGCTGCCGGCGGGCCTCGAGATCGAGAACATGAACCTGGGCGATGCGTCTGCGTGGGCCGACGTGGTCGTCGGCGGCATCCGCCTGGACGAACGCGGCAGCGCCGCCGAGCTGCTGCACGAGGAGTTCCGCGACGACCGCTACGTCGCCGCCATCAAGCTCGACGCCGGGCGCAGCGCGGACGTGTTCTACCTGGTGCGCGCGGTCACGCCGGGCGAGTACACCGTGCCGCCGCCGCTGGTCGAGGACATGTACCGGCCCGAGCTGCGCGGCGTGGGCCGCGCGCAGCCGGCGCGGATGACGGTGGTGCAGCCGTGAGCCTGTGGTGGAGTCGGGAGTAGGCGGCGGGGTTGCCCCCACCCGCCCTTCGTGCAGGCCGGGCGCCGACGGGCCGCGCCGGCCGCTGCCTTGGCTGGCGATCCTGCGCTGGGGGACTGTCGGGCTGCTGGTCCTGCTGCTTGGACTCGACGTTGCGTTCCCGCCGCCGCTGCCCGAAGCGCGCGATCACGCCACCCTGGTCACCGCGCGCGACGGCACGCCGCTGCGCGCCTTCGCGGACGCCGACGGCGTGTGGCGCTACCCGGCCTCCGAAGCCACCGTTTCGCCGCTGTACGTCGATGCGCTGCTCACCTATGAGGACCGCTGGTTCCGCCGCCATCCCGGCGTGAATCCGCCGGCCCTGCTGCGCGCCGCCTGGCAGGCCGCGCGCAGCGGCCGCATCGTCTCCGGCGGCTCCACCCTGACCATGCAGGTCGCGCGCATCCTCGAGCCGCACCGGCGCACGCTGACGGGCAAGACGCGGCAAATGCTGCGTGCGCTCCAGCTCGAGGCGCACCTGTCGAAGGACCAGATCCTCAGCCTGTACCTGGAGCGCGCGCCCTTCGGCGGCACCATCGAGGGCGTGGAGGCGGCGAGCTGGGCCTACCTCGGCAAGCCCGCCGCGCGGCTGTCGCACGCCGAGGCCGCGCTGCTGGCGGTGTTGCCGCAGGCGCCCACGCGCCTGCGTCCCGACCGCGAGCCCGAGGCGGCACGTCGCGCCCGCGACAAGGTGCTTGAACGCATGGTCACCAGCGGGCGCTGGAGTCGCGCCGAAGTCGACGACGCGCTGGTCGAGCCGGTGGTCGCGCGCGCCCTGCAGCCGCCGCTGTCCGCGGCGCTGCTGGCCCAGCGCCTGCGCTCGCGCCATCCGCGCGCCGATCGCATCGAATCGACCATCGACGCCGCCCTGCAGCGCACGCTGGAGGAGCGCCTTGGCAACTACGTCGGCCAGCTGCCGGAACGCACCTCGGCGGCGCTGCTGGTGGTCGACAACGACACCATGCAAGCGCGCGCCTACCTCGGCACCGCCGCCTTCGGCGACGCCGCGCGCCTGGGCCACGTCGACATGGTGCGCGCGTGGCGCTCGCCGGGCTCCACGCTCAAGCCCTTCGTCTACGGCATGGCGATCGATGACGGCCTGGTGCATTCGCAGAGCCTGCTGGTCGACGCGCCGCAGTCCTTCGGCGGCTATCGACCTGCCAATTTCGATGCCGCCTTCAACGGGCCGGTGTCGGTGGCCGACGCCCTGCGCCTGTCGCTCAACGTACCGGCGGTGGACATGCTCGACCGCGTCGGCCCGGCGCGCTTTGCCGCGCGGCTGGACCACGCGGGCATCGGCCTGCGCTTCCCGCGCGGCGCGCAGCCCAACCTCACCCTGATCCTCGGCGGAACCGGCGCGCGGCTGGAGGACCTGGTGGGCGCGCAGGCGGCGCTCTCGCGCGGCGGCATCGCCGGGCGGGTGCGCTACGCCGCCGGCGAGCCGCTGGTCGAGCGCCGCCTGCTGTCGCCGGGCGCGGCCTGGATCGTGCACGAGATCCTCGCCGCCAATCCGCGCCCGGGCGAGCGCGCCGATACCTTCGACACCGGCCGGCGCCCACGCGTGGCCTGGAAGACCGGGACCAGCTACGGCTATCGCGATGCCTGGGCGCTCGGCACCACGCGCCGCTACACCGTGGGCGTGTGGGTCGGGCGTCCGGACGGCACGCCGCTGCCGGGCCAGTACGGCGCGGTCACCGCACTGCCGCTGATGTTCGAAGTGGTCGACAGCCTGCCGCAGCGTCCCGGCGATGGCGCACGCTTGCCGTCGCCGGCAAACGTCGCCGAGCGCGAGGTGTGCTGGCCGCTGGGCACTGCGGCCGAGGCACAGCCCGAAGGCGCGTGCCATCGGCGGATGCAGGCCTGGGTGCTCGACGGCGCGGTGCCGCCCACGCTGCCCGAGCGCGACGCGCGCAGCTGGGCGCCGGTGCTCGAACGGATCGAAGTGGATGCCGCCAGTGGTCTTCGGCTGACCGCCGGTTGCGCCGGAACGCACGCGCGACGCATGCGCCACATCGCGCGCTGGCCGGCGCTGGCGTCACCGTGGCTGGGCGCGGCCGAACGCGAGGCCTCGCGCCTGCCGCCCTTGGCCGCCGGCTGCAGTGATGACGGCCGCGGCCAGGCCGTGGCGATGCGGATCGAAGGCGTCAACGACGGCGCGCTGCTGCTGCGCGCCCCCGGCTCGGCCAAGCCGCCGCGGCTTGCCCTGCGCGCGGTGGGCATCGATGGCGATGTGCAGTGGCTGCTCAACGGCCGCTGGGTCGGTGAGACCCGCGGCCGCCAGCTGCTGTGGCGCGAATTCGGCGAGCCCGGCCGCCAGCAGCTGACCGCGCTGGCCGAAGGCGGCGCCTGGGCCAGCCTGGCCTTTGACGTCGGGCGCTGAGGCCTCAGATCGCGCCGAGCACGTGCTCCGCCGACGAGACCTTGAACTCGCCCGGGGCCTCGACGAACAGCTGCTTGACCACGCCGTCTTCGGCGTAGAGCGCGAAGCGCTTGCTGCGCATGCCCATGCCGAAGGCGGTGCCGTCCATCTCCAGTCCGAGCGCGCGGGCGAAGTCGCCGTTGCCATCGGACAGCATGCGCATGCCCGAAGGGACGCCCTGGCTCTCGCCCCAGGCCTGCATCACGAAGGGGTCGTTGACGGCCATGCACGCGACTTCGATCCCGCGCTCGCGGAAGGCCTGGAAATGCTCGATGAAGCCGGGCAGGTGGCGCTCGGAGCAGGTCGGCGTGAACGCGCCGGGCACCGCGAACAGCACCACGTTCTTGTGTGCGAACAGGGTCGGGGTGTCGATGGTCTGCACGCCGTCGTCGATGTGCTTCAGCGTGACCTCGGGGATGGCGTCGCCGGTCTGGATGGTCATGGGGAGGGCTCCGTGTTCGCGTGGGTGGCGGGGAATCGCCGCCGCTCGCACCATGGTGCCACGCCGTGGCCGGCACGGGCTTGTGTCACCCGTCGTTCGTCCCGATATTGCTACCCTGCCGCGGCCGGCACCAGGGTCGCGCACGTGGAGATCGCATGCAGTTCAAGGATTACTATGCCGTGCTTGGCGTCGAGGCCAGCGCCGGCGAGGCCGAGATCAAGACCGCCTACCGGCGGCTGGCGCGCAAGTACCACCCCGACGTCAGCAAGGAAGCCGGGGCCGAGGACAAGTTCAAGGCCGTCAACGAGGCCTACGAGGCGCTGCGCGACCCCGAACGCCGCAAGGCCTACGACCAGCTGCGCGGGCGCGGCTACCGGCCGGGCGACGAGATCCATCCGCCGCCGGGCGGCTTCCGTGGCAATGGCGGCGGTCCGGACTTCGACCATGAAGAAGTCTTCGGCGGCGGCAACAACGGCGGCTTCAGCGACTTCTTCGAGAGCCTGTTCCGCCGCCAGGCGCAACAGCAGCAGCGGGGCGGGCCGGGCTTCGGCAATCCCCCTCGCGGCGATACCCGCGCGCGCTTGGCCGTGCCCGTGGAAACCGTATACCGCGGCGGCGCGATGCGCATCGCGGTCAACGGCCGCACGCTGGAGGTCAAGGTTCCGCGCGGGATCCGCCCGGGACAGGTGATCCGCCTGGCGGGCCAGGGCGGGCAGGGCGGCAACCTGCTGCTGGAGGTCGAGTACGCAACGCATCCGCGCTTCGAGGTCGACGGCCGCAACATCGTCTATGCGCTGCAGGTCGCGCCCTGGGAGGCGGCCCTGGGCGCGGCCGTCAGCGTGCCGACGCTGGGCGGCACCGTGGAACTCAAGGTGCCGGCCGGGTCCGAGGCCGGGCGCCGGCTGCGCCTGCGCGGCCGCGGCCTGCCGGGAACGGGCGGGCAGGCCGATGGCGACCAGATCGTCGAGCTTGAGGTGCAGGCGCCGGTGCCGCAGGGCGAAGCGCAGCAGGCGGCCTACGAGGCCCTGCGCGAGGCGTTTTCAGGGGAGTGGAAGCGCGAGTAGCGCCGCCGCAGCGCCGTGACCCGGGGCGCCGGCTCAGGCGGCCGCGGGCGGCGTCGGTTCGGTCGCGATCGCCTCGACAATGGTCGCCGACAGCTCGGTGTCGCTGAAGGGCTTGGTGAGATAGGCGCGTGCGCCCTGGCGCATGCCCCAGACCTTGTCGGTCTCCTGGTCCTTGGTCGTCACCAGGATCACGGGGATGTGCTTCGTGCTGGGGTCGCGGGTGATCGAGCGCGTGGCCTGGAAGCCGTTGAGGTTCGGCATCACCACGTCCATCAGGATCAGGTCCGGGAGCTCGCGCTTGGCCACCTCGACGCCGGCGGCGCCGTCTTCCGCGGTCAGTGCCTCGTGGCCGAGGCTTTCGACGATGCGGCGGATGCCCATCAGCTGTGACGGCGAGTCGTCGACGATCAGGATGCGCGCCATGGTGTTCCCCGTTCAGTTCTCGCGATTGTAGCCCGCGGCGGCGGGCCTGCAAGCCGGGCGCGCGGGCTTGGGCGTGTTCTCAGAGCGTGACCAGCGTCCTCCCGTGGGATCCGCCGGCAAGCATGCCTTCGAATACCTCGGGCAAACCGCCGAGGGTGACCTCGCGGGTGCAGATCCGCTCGAGGTGGCGCGGCTTCCAGTCGCTGGCCAGGCGGCGCCAGACCTCGTCGCGGATGTCGCGCGCGGTGCCCGCGGACGCGACCCCCAGGAGCGAGACGCCGCGGATGATGAAGGGCATGACCGTGGCGGACAGGTCGTGGCTTGCGGCAAGTCCTGCGCTTGCGACGTTGCCATAGGGGGCGGTCTGCGCCAGCAGGCTCGTGAGCATCGCGCCACCGACGTTGTCGAGTCCGCCGCCGAAGCGGGCCGACTCCATCGGCCGGGTCGTGGCGAGCGCATCGCGCCCGAGCACCTCGCTGGCGCCGATCTCCTTCAGGTAGGCGGCCTGTTCCGGCTTGCCGCTGATCGCGTGCACGTCGTAGCCCGCGCTTGAAAAGATGTCGACCGCAAGCGAGCCGACGCCGCCGGTGGCGCCGGTAACCGCCAACGGGCCAAGCCCGGGCTGCTGCCGGTTCTCGCTCATGCGCAGCAGCGCCAGTGCGGCGGTGAAGCCGGCGGTGCCGAGGATCATCGATTCGCGCAGCGACAGGCCGGCCGGCAGCGGGATGGCCCACTTCGACTCCACGCGCGCGTATTCGGAGTAGCCACCGTCACGGGTCTCGCTCAGGCCGCAGCCGGTGACCAGCACCTGGTCGCCTTCGCGGATGGCGGGATCGGTGGAGGCGACGACGTGGCCGGCGACGTCGATGCCGCCCACCAGCGGGAAGCGGCGCAGGATCCTGCCCTTGCCGGTGCCTGCCAGTGCGTCCTTGAAGTTGACGGACGAGAACGCGGTCTTCAGCACGACCTCGCCGGGCGCAAGCTGCTCGATGCCGACCTGTTCGATGCCGCTGCGGTAGCCGGCGTCGTCGCTGTGGATGCGGAAGGCGCGGAAAGTGTCGGGAATGCTCATGCCGTCTCCTTTGAAATGCCGCCAGGACTGCGGCCCGGTTCGATTATCCGCGATGCAGCCCGCGACAGGCCGGCTGTCGCACAACCGGCTGTTGCGGGGCCGGCTTTTGTGGGAGCCGCTATAGCGGCGATCGCGCTGCCAGGGCTTTCGCCGCTATAGCGGCTCCCACAAGAGCAGTGGCGCTGCAGGAAGGCTGGAGGGCGGCCAGGGGGCGACCAGAAGACGACCAGAAGGCGACCAGAAGACGACCAGAAGACGACCAGAAGACGACCAGAAGACGACCGCAGTAGAGGGTCCGCTCTCAGCGCAGCTCGCGGCTGCGCTTCTCGTCGAGCCACTTCGAGGCCCGAGCGGGCTGGTAGCCGCGCATCCATTCGAACATGGCGTCGATGTTGTCGCCGGTCCACATGTCCTCGCGCTGGCCGGGATGCAGGAAGCGTTCCTCGACCATGCGGTCCATCATCGCGACCAGCGGCTGGTAATACCCGTTGATGTCGAGCAGGGCGCAGGGCTTCTCGCTGATGCCGAGCTGCCGCCAGGTGAACATCTCCACGATCTCTTCGAGCGTGCCGAAGCCGCCGGGCATCGCCACGAAGGCGTCGGCCAGGTCGAACATGCGCGACTTGCGCTGGTGCATCGAATCGACGACTTCGAGCTCGGTGAGGCCGCCGTGCGCGACTTCCATGTCGACCAGGTGCTTCGGGATCACGCCCACCACCTCGCCGCCCGCGGCCAGCACGGCGTCGGCGATCGTGCCCATCAGGCCGATGTTGCCGCCGCCATAGACCAGGCGGATGCCGTCACGGGCCATGCGCGTGCCGAGTGCGATCGCGCCCTCGATGTAGGCGGGATGTGCACCGCTGTTGGAGCCGCAGTAGACGCAAAGGCTTTTCATGGGCAGTGATTCTTCGAAGACTGGAAAGGACGGCGCCGGGCAGTGCCCGGCGCTTTGCGGCAGCAGAAGGTGCGGGGCCGGGCATGCGCCGGCCCGCGCCTTCAGTTCGCCTTGTGGATCGCGCGCTTGTCGACGGCCATCGCCGCGTCGTGGATCGCTTCCGACAGGCTCGGGTGGGCGTGGCAGATGCGCGCGAGGTCGTCGGCGGAGCCCTTGAACTCCATCGTCAGCACGCCCTCGTGCACCAGCTCCGACACGTTCGCGCCGACCAGGTGCATGCCGAGCACGCGGTCGGTCTCGGCGTGCGCCAGCACCTTCACGAAGCCCGCCGGCTCGACCATTGCCACCGCGCGACCATTGGCGGCGAAGGGGAAGCTTCCGGACTTGTACGGAATGCCTTCTTCCTTGAGCTGCTGTTCGGTCTTGCCGACCCAGGCCAGCTCCGGCTCGGTGTAGATGACCCAGGGAATGGTGTCCATGTTGACGTGGCCGGGCAGGCCCGCGATCAGCTCGGCCACGGCGATGCCTTCCTCGAAGCCCTTGTGCGCCAGCATCGGGCCGCGCACGCAGTCACCGACCGCCCAGACGCCGTCGACGCCGGTGTGGCAGTGCCCGTCGACCTCGATCTGGCCGCGTTCGCTCAGCTTCACGCCGCTGCCCTCGGCCAGCAGGCCCTTGGACGCGGCCCTGCGGCCCACGGCGACCAGCAGCTTGTCGACGGTGATCGTCTCCTCGCCCTTCTTGTCGGCGAAGGTGACCTGCACTTCCTTCTTCTTGCCCTTGCCGGTGACCTCGGCCTTCGAGACCTTGGCGCCCAGGCGGATGTCCAGACCCTGCTTCTTGAACTCGCGCGCGGCGACCTTCGACACTTCGGCATCGGCCGCGGCGAGGAAATCGGGCATCGCCTCGAGGATCACGACCTCGGCGCCCAGGCGCTTCCACACGCTGCCCAGCTCCAGGCCGATGACGCCGGCACCGATCACGGCCATGCGCTTGGGCACCTCGGCGAAATCGAGCGCGCCGACGTTGTCGACGATCGTGTCGCCATCGAACTTGGCGAACGGCAGCTCGATCGAATCCGAGCCCGCGGCGATGATGACGTTGGTGCCGGTCAGCTCGACCTCGCTGCCGTCGTGCTGCTTGACCTTCACCAGACGGTCGGCATGCAGGGTGGCGAAGCCGTAGTACGGCGTGACCTTGTTGGCCTTGAACAGCTGCGCGATGCCACCGGTGAACTGCTTCACGATCGCGTCCTTGCGGCCGACCATCGTGCCGACGTCGATCTTCGCGTCCTTGGCGGTGATGCCGTGCTGTCCGAAGACATGCTGCAGGTTGTGGAACTGGCGCGAGCTGTCGAGCAGCGCCTTGGACGGGATGCAGCCCACGCGCAGGCAGGTGCCGCCCAGGGCGGGCTTGCCGTCCTTGCCGACGCCGGCGTCGATGCAGGCGACCTTCATGCCCAGCTGGGCGGCGCGGATCGCGGCGTGGTAGCCGGCGGGGCCGGCACCGATCACGACAACATCAAACTGTTCAGCCATTTCGTTTCCTCGATTCCCTTCCCGCGCAAGGCGGGGAAGGTGCCCCGAAGGGGCGGATGGGGGCAACCCCGCGGGCATGCAGTGCGGGTTCGAGGCGAGGTCGCCCCGGCGCTCCCCCGCTGCGCGGGGGAGGGGGATCGTCACATCCCCAGCAGCATGCGGTGCGGATTCTCCAGCTGGTCCTTGATGTCGACCAGGAACTGCACCGCGTCCTTGCCGTCGATGATGCGGTGGTCGTAGCTGAGCGCGATGTACATCATCGGCGCGGCGACCACGGCGCCGTTCTCGACGATCGGGCGCTCCTTGATGGTGTGCATGCCCAGGATCGCGGACTGCGGCGGGTTGACGATCGGCGTCGACATCAGCGAGCCGAAGGTGCCGCCGTTGGTGATCGTGAAGGTGCCGCCCTGCAGGTCGTCCAGCGACAGCTTGCCGTCGCGTGCCTTGGTGGCGTAGTCGGCGATCGCCTTCTCGACGTCGGCGAAGCCCATGCGTTCGACGTTGCGCAGCACCGGCGTCACCAGGCCGCGGTCGGTGGAGACAGCGATCGAGATGTCGGCGTAGCCGTGGTAGATGATGTCGTCGCCGTCGACCGAGGCGTTGACCACGGGATACTTCTGCAGCGCGTTGGCGGCGGCCTTGGCGAAGAAGCTCATGAAGCCGAGCTTGATGCCGTGCTGCTTCTGGAAGCTCTCGCCGAGCTCCTTGCGCATCGCCATGACCTTGCCCAGGTTGACCTCGTTGAACGAGGTCAGCATGGCGATCGATTCCTTCGACTGCATCAGGCGCTCGGCGATGCGCTTGCGGATGCGGGTCATCGGCACGCGCTCTTCAGGACGCGCGCCGCCGGACACGCCCGGCGTCTTGCCCGAGGCGTAGTTGACCAGGTCTTCCTTGGTCACCGCGCCACGGCGGCCGGTGCCCTCGACCTGCGACGGGTCGATGCCATCCCTGGCGGCGGTGAAGCGCGCGCCCGGAGGCAGCTCGCCGGTGCCGCCAGCGGCGGGCGCGGGGCGGGTCGACGCAGGCGCCTTGGCCTCGGCCTTCGCGGCGTCGGCCTTGGGCTGCACTTCCTGGGCGCCCGCGGCCGGCTCGGCCTTGGCCTTGCCAGCGTCGCCATCGTCGGCCTTGGCCGGCGCGGCGCCTTCCTCGATCACCGCCAGCACCTGCTGGCTGGTGACGGTGTCACCCTCGGCGTACTTCAGCTCCTTGATCACGCCGTCGACGAGCGAGGGCACTTCGAGCACGACCTTGTCGGTCTCGAGGTCGACGATGTTCTCGTCGCGTGCAACCGCGTCGCCCACCTTCTTGTGCCAGGTGGCGATGGTGGCGTCGGAAACGGATTCGGGGAGTACCGGTACCTTGATCTCGGTGGCCATGGTCTTGATGCGTCCTGGTCGTTGCTGTCAGCGTTGTGGGGGTCAGTCGGCGGCGAAAACGCTGCCGGCCTTGGAAGTGAGTGCGTCGGCGACCAGCTGCTGCTGCTCGGCGACATGGTCGGCGAAGTGGCCGACGGCGGGCGAGGGCGAGCGCGAGCGTCCGGCGTAGTGCAGCTCCAGCGCGTCCGGAACGCAGTACTGCAGGTGGTGGCGGATCTGGTACCACGCGCCCTGGTTCTGCGGCTCTTCCTGGCACCAGACCACCGAGGTGGCCTTGCCGTACTTGCCGAGCTCGGCGACCAGCGCCTCGCGCGGGAAGGGATAGAGCTGCTCGACGCGCACCAGCGCCACGTTGTCCTGGCCGCGCTTTTCCCTGTCTTCGAGCAGGTCGTAATAGACCTTGCCCGAGCACAGCACCACGCGCTCCACCTTCTTCGGATCCGCCGAAGCGTCGCCGATCAGGTGCTGGAATTCGCCCTTGGCGAGTTCGTCCAGCGTGGAGACGGCGAGCTTGTGGCGCAGCAGCGACTTCGGGCTCATCACCACCAGCGGCTTGCGCGTGGTCATGCGCATCTGCCGGCGCAGCATGTGGAAGGCCTGGGCCGGCGTGGATGGCACGCAGACCAGCATGTTGTCGAGCGCGCACAGCTGCAGGAAGCGCTCCAGGCGCGCCGAGCTGTGCTCGGGGCCCTGGCCTTCGTAGCCGTGCGGCAGCAGCAGGGTCAGGCCGTTGATGCGGCCCCACTTGGCCTCGCCCGAGGCGATGAACTGGTCGATCACCACCTGCGCGCCGTTGGCGAAATCGCCGAACTGGCCTTCCCAGATGCACAGCGTGTTGGGATCGGTGGTGGAGAAGCCGTACTCATAGGCCATCACCGCTTCTTCGCTGAGCAGCGAGTCGATGATGGTGGCCCGCTCCGGCGAATCGACCAGCTGCTGCAGCGGCAGGTAGTAGTTGTCGGTCTTCTGGTCGTGCAGGATCGCGTGGCGGTGGGTGAAGGTGCCACGCCCCACGTCCTGGCCCACCAGGCGCAGGCCGAAGCCCTCGTCGAGCACGGTCGCGTAGGCGAGGTTCTCGGCGAAGCCCCAGTCGGCGGGGATTTCACCGGCGGCCATCCTGCGGCGGTCCTCGTAGACCTTGGAGACGCGCGAGTGCAGCTGCACGCCTTCGGGAATGGTGGTGATGGCCTTGGCCAGCGCCTTCAGCTTCGCCGGCTTCACCACGGTGCTGGCCTTGTCGGCCAGCGTGCCCGCGACCAGGGCGCCCCAGTCCACGAACAGGCGGCTCTCCGGCGGGGTCTTTTCCACCTGTGCCAGTTCGGTCGTGACCTCGCCGGCGTCGAGCCGGTCGCGGTAACGGTCGACCAGCGCCTGGCCGCCCTTCGCGGGCAGCACGCCGGCGGACTCCAGCTGGTTGGCGTAGAGCTCGCGGGTGGTCTTGTGCTTGCGGATCACCTGGTACATCACCGGCTGGGTGATCGCCGGCTCGTCGGCCTCGTTGTGGCCGTGGCGGCGGTAGCAGACCAGGTCGATCACCACGTCCTTGTTGAACTCCTGGCGGAAGTCATAGGCCAGGCGCGCGGCAAAGGCCACGGCTTCCGGATCGTCGGCGTTCACGTGCAGCACCGGTGCGCCGATCATCTTGGCCACGTCGGTGCAGTACAGCGTGGAGCGTGCGTCCTCGCGGGCGCTGGTGGTGAAACCCACCTGGTTGTTGACCACCACGTGCAGCGTGCCGCCGACCGCGAAGCCGCGCGCCTGCGACATCTGGAACAGCTCCATCACCACGCCCTGTCCGGCAAAGGCGGCATCGCCGTGGATCAGGATCGGCATCACCTGGCGGCGGGCGGTGTCCTGGCGGCGCTCCTGGCGCGAGCGCACCGAACCGGTGACCACCGGGTCGACGATCTCCAGGTGCGACGGGTTGAAGGCCAGCGCCAGGTGCACCGGGCCGCCATCGGTGGCGACGTCGGCGGAGAAACCCATGTGGTACTTCACGTCGCCGGCGTGGGCGAGGTCGTTGTGCTCGAACTTGCCCTCGAACTCGTCGAACAGCCTGCGCGGGCTCTTGCCCAGCGTATTGACCAGCACGTTCAGGCGGCCGCGGTGGGCCATGCCGATCACGATGTCCTTGACGCCTTCGTTGCCGGCGCTGCGGATCACGGTGTCGAGCAGCGGGATCAGCGAGTCGCCGCCCTCCAGCGAGAAGCGCTTCTGGCCGACGTACTTGGTGTGCAGGTAGCGTTCCAGGCCCTCGGCCGCGGTCAGGCGTTCGAGGATGCGGCGCTGTTCGTCGGCGCTGTGGCTGTAGCGGCCACCCGCGGTTTCCATGCGCTCGTACATCCAGCGCCGCTGTTCGGCCTGCGGGATGTGCATGAATTCCGCGCCGATCGGGCCGGCGTAGGTCGAGCGCAGCAGGGCGAAGAGGTCGCGCAGGCGCATGCGCGGGGCACCGCCGAAGGTGCTGGTGCCGCCGGCGGCGGGCCCGGTCGCGAACTCGGAGTCGAGGTCGGCGTCGGACAGGCCGTGGAAGGGCAGGTCCAGGTCGGGCGCGTCGATCTTCTCGGCCATGCCCAGCGGATCGGTGTCCGCCTGCAGGTGGCCGCGCGAGCGGTAGGCGGTGATCAGCTTCAGCACCGAGCCCTGCTTGCGCTGGGCCTCGAGGTCGCCGCCACCGGAGGCCACCACCACGCCGGCCCTGGCTTCCCGGCCGGCGCGGGCGACCGCGTCCATGACCACCGAGTGCGGGACGTCGCCGGCCTCCCGGCCCTGGAAGCCGTCGAACCAGGCCTTCCATTTATCGCCGACGCTGTCGGGGTCAACGAGATACTGCTCGTACAGGTCCTCGATGAAGGCGGCATTGGCGCCGAGCTGGGAGGACTGCGCAAACTGCTTCAATAGATTGGCCACGATGGCGTCGGAAAGCTCAGGAAATGGGGGGGGAGGGTCCGCTTTCGCGGGACGGATGCCTGTTCAGGCACCCGATCCGGGCAATTATAGCCCTCCGGGCGGGGTTGAGGCGCCCGCACCCCGGTTCGAAACGCATTGTTTCCCGGGCGGCGGAAGCTCGGGTGCCGCCGCAGCCGCTCAGATGCCGAGGGCGCGGTATTCCGTGCAGGGCCGGGCGCGCTCCCAGAAGGGGTCGAACACGCCGCGCAGGTGGCGCGCGCGGCCGGCGCCGTCGAGCCGCGTCTCGCCCTCCCATCGCTGGCCCAGCGGCCGGAAGAAATGGCCGCCGCCATCGTTGGCGATGAAGGCGGAGGCATAGGAACGGTCGACCTGCTCCTCCACGGCGCGGAAGGCGATGGCGCTGGGCAGGCGTTGGCCGAGCGCGATCAGCGGCGCGAACGCGCGCCGGGGCGCAGCCGGCTCCTGCAGCAGGATCCGGATCGCGCACTCGCCGCCGGTGGCGCAGCGGCGGATCGCGGCGACGATCTCCGGCTGGTCGAGCAGGCCCGGATCGAGCTCGCGGCTGTAGATGTCGAGATGGCGGCGGGCGCCCGCGATGACGCCCGACGTGGCGGCAATCGCCGCGTCGCGCGAGTCGACGGGGTTGAGTGCACCCGGCAGCAGGCGCATGCCCTGGTGTTCGATGCCGGCTTCCTGGAAGCGCCCGCCGACGGGCAGGAAACCGGCGCGCGCGTAGAAGCCGACCGCCGCGGCCTGGGCGTGGAGGGTGACTTCCGGCCAGCCCAGCGTCCGGGACTGCTCGAGCAGGGCCTGCAGCAGCGCGTCGCCGACGCCGCGGCCGCGCCATTCCGGCAGGACCGCCATGCGGCCGATGCCGCGCGCCGGCGTGAGCCGGCCGGTGCCGATGGCATCGCCGGCGCCATCGCGGGCAACGACGTGGTGGCAGACCGGGTCGAGTTCGTCCCACTCCAGCGCCAGCGGCACGCCCTGTTCCTGGACGAACACCGCCTCGCGCACGCTGCGCAGGTCCGGCAGGCCTTCTTCGTAGCCGACCGCATGGATGGTGAATGCCCGCGCCTGTGCCTGGGCCATGGACCTACTCCCCGTCTTCGCTGTCGCCGTCGTCGTCGTCTTCCAGCACCAGCTGGTAATGGCCGGCTTCCAGCAGGGCCAGCACGCAGCCGCGCGCATGCGGCGTCAGGGCGGCATAGGCCGCGTCGCCAAGCACGGGCGCATTGGCGATGGCCGCGGCGTCCCCGGCCGGCATCGCGTAGGCCTCGCCGTTGACGTAGAGCTGTGCATCGTCGCCGGACCGCCGCCAGGCCATGCGCGAATACGGATGGCGGTGGAGGCTGGCGCCGTGCTCGAGGTCCCACTCGACCTCGATCCGTGAGCGCGGCGGGGCGTCGCCCCCGTCGGGGGCGGCGACTTCACCGCCGTTGCGATACAGGGTGATGAAGCGGCCGAACCAGTCGCCCATGCGCTGCGGATCGTCGCTGCGCAGCAGGTCCAGGGCGTGGATCACGCGCGCCATCGCGGCGTCGTCGATTTCCGCCGGGTCATCGGGCAGTGCGAGGTCGGGGTCGGCGTAGCGCAGGGTGTCGTCGGCGTCGGCCAGCAAACTGTCGGCCAGGTCGCCGAGCAGCTCGGCCGCGGACGGGGCGCGCATGCCGACCGAGAACGTCAGGCAGGCATCCTCGGCCACGCCGTGGTGCGGGACGTTGGGGGGCAGGTAGAGCATGTCGCCTGGGCCGAGCACCCAGTCGTGGGTGGGCGTGAACTCGCGCAGCAGCTTGATGTCGACGTCGTCGCGGAAGTCCAGCGGCGGCTCCGTGCCGCCCATGGCCACGCTGGCGTCGATCGTCCAGCGGCGGTGGCCGTGGGCCTGCAGCAGGAACACGTCGTACTGGTCGACGTGCGCGCCGACCGAGCCGCCCGGCGCGGCGAACGAGACCATGATGTCGTCCAGCCGCCAGCGCGGCAGGAAGCCGAAGTGCCGCAGCAGGCCGGCGATGTCCGGATCCCACTTGTCCACGTCCTGCACCAGCAGGGTCCAGTCCTGGTGCGGCATCGCCGGGAAGGCGTCCTCGGCGAATGGACCCTGGCGCACGGTCCAGGCATCGGAGGCACGGTCGTGTTCGATGATGCGGGCGAGCACGCCGTCCTCGCAGGCCAGGCCGGCGAGGTCCTCGGGCGCGATCGGCGAGGTGTAGCCGGGGAAGGCGTTGCGGATCAGCAGCGGGCGCTTCTGCCAATAGTCGCGCAGGAAGTCGGCCGGTGGCATGCCCAGCGGACCCTTGCCGGCGGCGTCGATCTCGAGCGGCAGATCGTGGATGGCGGCCGGGGGCGTCGCGTCGGCGGGCTGCGACGCATCGGCAGCGCGGGTCGCCCCACGGCTGGCGGGCGGTTTCCCGCTGCTGGAGGCCTTGCGTCCGGAGGGTGCCTTGCGGGTCGTCATGGTGCTGGTCTCGTGCGGTTCGCGACTGCGTGGAGAGGGCGTGGGAGAGGGCGTGGAGAGGGCGATTTTTGTGGGAGCGGCTATAGCCGCGATTCGACCGCCTCGCGACTGTAACCGCGACCCGATTCAATCGCGGCTATAGCCGCTCCCCCAGGTCCGCGGGTCCCACAGGTCCCCCGGGTCGTCGGGTCCCACAGGTCCCCGGGTCAGACCTTTCGGGCAAGTGTTTCCGCGTGGCCTGAATAGCTGCCGGGCGTCATGTCGAGGAGACGTTGCTTGGCGTCGTCCGGCAGCTCCAGCCCGCCGATGAACGCGCGCATCGAGTCCGCGGTGATGCCCTGGCCGCGGGTCAGCGCCTTGAGCTGTTCGTAGGGACTCGGCAGGCCGTGGCGGCGCATCACCGTCTGCACCGCTTCGGCCAGCACTTCCCAGGAGGCGTCGAGGTCGGCGGCCAGGCGCTCCGGATTCGCACTGAGCTTGCCCAGTCCGCGCGCCAGCGCGTCGAAGCCGACCAGCGCGTGGCCGAAGGCGGTGCCGAGCGCGCGCAGCACGGTGGAATCGGTGAGGTCGCGCTGCCAGCGGCTGATCGGAAGCTTGGTCGCGAAGTGCTCGAACAGGGCAACGCTGATGCCGAAGTTGCCCTCGGCGTTCTCGAAGTCGATCGGGTTGACCTTGTGCGGCATGGTCGAGCTGCCGACTTCGCCGGCCTTCACCGCCTGCTTGAAATAGCCCAGCGAGATATAGCCCCAGACGTCGCGCGACAGGTCGATGAGGATGGTCGCGATGCGCTTCTGCACGTCGGCGATCTCGGCGATGCAGTCGTGCGGCTCGATCTGGGTGGTGTAGGGATTGAAGTCCAGCCCCAGCGATTCGACGAAGCGGCGCGAGAACGCAGGCCAGTCGACGTCGGGATAGGCGGCCAGGTGCGCGTTGTAGTTGCCGACCGCGCCGTTGGCCTTGCCGGTCAGCGACACCGCGACCAGCTGCGCGCGCTGGCGCTCCAGCCGTGCCACCACGTTCGCGAGCTCCTTGCCGACCGTGGTCGGTGAGGCGGTCTGGCCATGGGTGCGCGAGAGCATCGGCAGCGCGGCGAATTCGTGCGCCATGCCGCGCAGGGTGGCCGTGGCGCCGTCCAGCGCCGGCAGCATCACGTCGCGACGGGCGGCGTCGAGCATCAGGCCGTAGGAGAGGTTGTTGATGTCTTCGCTGGTGCAGGCGAAGTGCACGAACTCCAGCGCCGGGCCGAGCGCGCTGTCGCCGGCCAGTCGCTCCTTGATGAAGTACTCGACCGCCTTGACGTCGTGGTTGGTGGTGCGTTCGATCTCTTTGACGCGCGAGGCGTCGGCGGGCGAGAAGCCATCGGCCAGGGCGCGGAGGCTGGCGGTGGCGCCTTCGTCGAAGGGGGCCAGTTCGGGAATGCCGGGTTCGGCGGCCAGGGCCAGCAGCCATTCAATCTCGACGCGCACGCGGGCGTGGATCAGCCCGAACTCGGAGAACACCGGTCGCAGCGCCTCCACCTTGCCGGCGTAGCGGCCGTCGAGGGGGGAGAGGGCGAGCAGCGGGTCGAGGGCGGGCATGGCGGGCTTCGGCGTGGGCGGCCGGACATTCTACCCGGCGGGTGCTTTGGGTTGCCGGGTGGGGGCCTTGCGGCTTCGTGGCGGAGCGTGCCCCTGCGAGGGGGGTATGGACCGGCGACGCAGCCATCCCTGGCTGAATCGCCTACCGCGCACATCCATGTGCGCTGTCCATACCCCCCTCGCAGGAGCA